>NZ_LAJY01000479.1 GCF_000963705.1 Elstera litoralis
TGATCCGCTTTGACCCGGACCTTGACGTTATAGTCAATTACGCGCTTCACCGCGACGAGTAGCTTCATTGCTGCGAATTCCTCCGCCCACCGATGTTTTTCTGGTTTGGGACTCTGTTCTGCGGGGCAATGCCCAACAAGTCAAGAGTGACGTTGACGTATTCGTTATCTGATTGACCCGCGCGTCAACCCTCCCGGTTCTTCCCCGGCACCCAGAGAATATCCGACGCACCTTTATCATTCACCCAGCGCCCGATGACGAACATCAAGTCCGACAGGCGGTTGAGGTACTTGAGGGCGACCGGATTGACCGTGGCATCATCGCGCATCAGCGTCACGCAGTGCCGCTCCGCCCGCCGCGCCACCGTGCGCGCCAAATGCAAATAGGCGGCGCAAGGGGAGCCACCGGGCAGAATGAAACTATCGAGCGGTTTCAGATCGGCATTGAGCCCGTCGAGGGTGGTTTCAAGCCAATCGACCTGGGCTTGCGTGACCCGCAGCGTCCACGGCTGATCGACCGGGCAGGCGAGATCGGCCCCAAGATCGAAGAGATCATTCTGAACCCGCGCCAGAATCGCCTCAATCTCCGGCGTCGCGTGCAGCCGGGCAAGGCCGATGGCGCAGGAACATTCATCGACGGTGCCATAGGTTTCGACGCGCAGATCGTCTTTGGGGACGCGGCTGCCATCGCTCAGCGAAGTTTCGCCAGTATCGCCGCCGCGCGTGTAAATCCGGGTTAAGCGCACCATGATTAAGTCTGGCTGCTCATCAGCGCGAGGACGAATAGCACGAGGGCCACCGCCTGAAAGCCAACGCGCATTTGCATCAGCTTATTCTGCTTCGCGGGCGCGCCCGTTCCGCCGCGCGCCATCGTGAATAGGCCGATGAAGAGAGTGACCAGGACCGCCAGCATCGCCGCGCCCAGCAGGACAAGAAGAATCGTGCTCATGGGAAAGAGATTAGGGCGGAACGGGGGGCTTGGCTAGGGGGGGCAACACACCGCGAATAGCATCGACCTATTCGCCGATGGCATGACGTGTCAGAGCTTAATCTGCGCCACCGTCGCCTTGGCATCCCCTAGCAGGGCAATGGCGGCGTCGCGGGCACCCTCGGCGTCGCGCGCCAAAACGCGGTCGAGCAGAACCTTATGCAGGGGCAGGCCATGACGCGGGGCGGGCGTATGCTTGGTGGTGAAATCGAAACTAGTGCTCAGCGCCAAATCGATCAGCGCGCCGAGGGACGCGATCAGATCATTGCCGGTCGCGGTCATGACAGCTTGGTGAAAGCGCACGTCGGCGGTGTTCCAGGCGTCGAGATCGGGGGCGGCGTCCATCGCGTTGAAGGCGGCTGTCAAGGCTTCAGCCTGTTCCGGCGTGTGATTGCGCGCGGCCAAAGCGGCGGCACCCGGCTCCACCATCTCGCGCAATTCCAGCAGCTTCGGGATGAACTCCAGCACCGGGCGGGTCGCCAGCGACCAGGCGAGAATATCGGGATCAAGCAGGTTCCACACCCGCTGGGGCCGAACGCGCGTACCGATTTTCGGGCGACTCTCGATCAAGCCTTTCGAGGCCAGCACTTTAATCGCCTCGCGCAGGGCCGTTCGGCTGACCCCCAATTCGCCCGCGAGGGTTTCTTCATTGGGCAGCAGCGCGCCGGGGGCATATTCGCCACTCATAATGCGCGTGCCAAGCATATGGGCGACTTTGCCGTGCAGGCTGCGCCGGGAATAGGTGCGTTTACCGCGATCCGCCATTTTTTTATCTCCCTGGCCCGAACCCTCGCATTCCCGCCGGTCGCTGGCAAGGGCATCGCCCCTGCGGATTTTGCTATTCATCATACAATATTCTGCTAGCATTGCCTCCGGCCAAACGGCGAAGACCGTCAGTGCCCCGAAAAAAAAAGGTGAGGAAAGCGTGAGCGGTTCGATTTTCGCCCTGGATTGGGGCACCAGCAATCTGCGGGCCTTTCGGCTGAACGCGGACGGCACCTGCCATGCCCAGCGCGCGGCGGCTAAAGGTATTCTCGCGGTGCCGCCCGGCGGGTTCGAGGCCGCGTTGCACGCGATTATCGGCGATTGGTTGGCCGAAGTACCGCACGCGCCGGTGATCCTGTCAGGCATGGTCGGCAGCCGTCAGGGCTGGGTCGAGGTTCCCTATGCCGAAGCGCCCGCCGGAATCGAGGCGCTGTTGGCAAAAGCCCTGCCCAAAACCCTGGCCGATGGCCGCACCGCCCTCTTTTTGCCCGGCGTGTCCTGCCTGCGGAACGGCGTGCCGGATGTGATGCGCGGCGAGGAAACCCAGATCATCGGCGCGCTCGCTCTCGCCGGTCTGGCCGATGGCCCCATCTGTGCCCCCGGCACCCATAGCAAATGGGTTGAGATCGACGCCGGGCGGATCGTCAGCTTCGCCACCTTTATGACCGGCGAGCTTTTTGCGCTCTTACGCGATCACTCCCTGCTCGGGCGCGGCCTCGTGCGGGATGACGCCGGGCAGGTGCAGGCCGCGCC
>NZ_LAJY01000048.1 GCF_000963705.1 Elstera litoralis
ATGCTTCACCGCATCCAGCAGCCCCTGGATATAGCCGAAGCAGAAGGAGAAGGCGGTGCCTTCTGGGTCGCGGCTATCGATATGGGGCACGTGGTCGGGCATCAGCATGTATTGGTAGCCGGTCTCGGCATAGGCTTTGAGCGAGTCGAACATGTCCATATCGCCATCATCCGGGAAGACCTCCATGAAGGAGAGCTTACAGCCGCGAATATTGCGGAAGTGGACATTGAAGATTTTATTGCGCGCGCCGAACCAGCGGATCACGTCGCCGATTTCCGCGCGCGGATCGTCCAGCATTTCGGCCACGGTGCTTGGCAGAAATTGAGCCCGTGATAGGGGCTCTCGTGCATCGAGAGGAATTTCTTTAGCCCCTCGACGGTGCCGAGCACGCGGGTGACGCCCTTATAGCCGGGAGGGGTATAGGGATCGTGCGGGTGGCAGGCGAGGCGGATTTGATTGGCTTCGGCGACAGGAACGATTTGGGAGAGGAAATAATCGATCCGCTCCCAATTTTCGTCTTCCGAGACCGTACCCGCCGCGCCGGGCGACGCAGCTTGATCGACCTTATCCCAGCGAAAGGCTTCGTGACGGGAGCCGCCGCGCCCGATTTCCATTTCGGTTCGGGGAATGCCAATGAGATTAAGGTTATATTTGGCGGCTGGAATGCCGGCGGTTTTCAAATTCTCAATCAGGCGGCAGATCACCTCAAGCTGCCGGTCGCGGTTCGGCCCGGCCAGCAGAATATCGGGGCTGTCTTGCAACTCGATCGGGCACGAACTCATCGGCAGTTGCACCATATCGAGGCTCATGCCGAAGGATTCGACCTTCTCGCGGTGGCGCAGCAGATCGTCCAGCGTCCAGCCGGTCGGCTTGCCGGGCGGGTCGGAACAGAGGTGCTTCAGGCCGAGTTGGGCGAAGGTCTTAAAATCATTATCGTCCCGCGCGGCGTTCTGTGTGCCGAGGTGCATGGCGTTTCTTTCCCTAAACGATCGTGCGTTTTTTTTGTTAGACTGTCGGACAGCTTATACGGCGATACTAAGATCGCAAGGTTCTGGGAAGGCCGATTTCCCCCTTATTCCGCAGGTCTGCCGTGTTAATTTGTCAGACCAATACAGGATTAGCAGAAATAATCCGGGTGCGATTCGCGCAGGGTTTCGATGAAATCCAAGGAGCGCGACAGGTGCCCGCGCACTTCGGCTTCCGCCCCGTCCGGGTCGCTGGTGGCAATTGCGCCGACGATGGCGGCGTGATCGCGCAGAATATCGGCGCGTTTGCCGGGAACGGGGAGATGCAGGCGGCGCAGCCGGTCGATATGTCCGCCCTGGCGGCGCACGAGATGCCACAGGTCCAGCACATCGGCGGCGGCATATTGGGTGCGGTGGAACTCCTGATCGAGTTGCGTGAAGCGCTCGAACTCCCCCAGTTCGGCGAAGGCGGCCTGCTGGCGGATAATGTTGCGCAGGGTTTCGATCAAGATTTGATCGGGCTTTGCCGCCAGCGTGCGCGCGATTTCCACTTCCACCGCGCGGCGCAGGAACTGCCCCTGGCGGGCGTGGCTCAGGTCGATGGGGCTGACGATAGTGGCGCGCTGCGGGAAGATTCGCACCAACCCTTCCTCGTCCAACCGAGACAGCGCGTCGCGGATCGGGGTCGAGCTGACGCCGAAGCGCGCTTGCAGATCGGGCCGCGACAGCACCGCCCCGGGTGCCAGCGTCAGCGCGATAATCTCTTCGCGCAGCACATCGAAAACCGCGGGCGTTCCCGCGCGGCTGCGCGAGGCGGAGAGGGGCGGCACGGTGGCGAGCTTATCCATATCGGCACCGATGATAGCGCAGAATTAGGCTTGACGCACTAATGCATTAGCGCTTTAGCTTCTTTTTGCGTAACGAATTTTCCCGGTCGCGCAATTCTCCAGCATAGGTGCCCGATGACCCGCAAAACCCCCGAGCAGTTGCGCAGCGCGCGCTGGTTTGGCCCCGACGATTTCCGCTCCTTCGGGCACCGCTCGCGCATGAACCAGATGGGCTATTCGGCGGCGGATTACGTCGGCAAGCCGGTGATTGCCATTCTCAACACTTGGTCGGACCTCAACCAGTGCCACGCGCATTTCAAGCAGCGGGTGGAGGATGTGAAGCGCGGCATTCTGCAAGCGGGCGGGTTTCCGGTGGAACTGCCCGCGATCTCGCTGTCGGAAAGCAAGGTGAAGCCGACGACGATGCTCTACCGCAACTTCCTCGCGATGGAAGCGGAAGAGTTGATCCGCTCGCATCCGGTCGATGGCGTGGTGCTGATGGGCGGCTGCGATAAAACCACGCCGGGGCTGCTGCTGGGCGCGACGAGTGCCGGGGTTCCGGCGGTTTTCGTGCCCGCAGGGCCGATGCTGCGCGGCAATTGGCACGGCAAGGTGCTGGGGTCGGGTTCCGACGCCTTCAAATATTGGGACGAACGCCGCGCCGGGGCGATTTCCGATAAGGATTGGGGCGAAATGGAAGTGGGTATCGCCCGCTCCTATGGTGTGTGCATGACGATGGGCACCGCTTCCACGATGACGGGGCTGGCCGATGCCATCGGCATGACCCTGCCGGGCGCATCCTCAATCCCCGCCGCCGATGCCAACCACATCCGCATGTGCGCCGACGCGGGCCGCCGCGCGGTGGAAATGGTGTGGGAGGATCTCACCCCCGCCAAAATCCAAACCGAAGGCGCGTTTCGTAACGCTATTGTCGTAGCGATGGCGATGGGCTGTTCGACCAATGCCGTTATTCATCTGCTGGCGATGGCCCGCCGGGCGGGGCATGCCCTGAGTCTGGAGGATTTCGACGCCGCCAGCCGCAAGGTGCCGGTGATCGCCAATATCCGCCCCAGTGGCGATACCTACCTCATGGAAGATTTCTACTATGCGGGCGGGTTCTTGGGGCTGATGCTGCGCCTGAAACCCTTCCTGGACCTCACCCAAATCACCGTTTCGGGCCGCACCTGGGCGGAAGAGTTGGAAGGCGTTCAGGTCTATAATGACGATGTCATTCGCCCGCTCGACAATCCCATCTATGCCGAAGGGGCGCTGGCGGTGCTGAAAGGTAATCTCGCCCCCAACGGCTGCGTAATGAAACCCTCGGCGGCAGCCCCGCATCTGCTGCGCCATTCCGGCCCGGCGCTGGTGTTCGACGATTACCCGGCGCTGAAAGCCGTGATCGATAGCGACGATCTGGATGTAACGCCGGAGCATGTGTTGGTCCTGCGCAACGCCGGGCCGCTGGGTGGGCCGGGGATGCCGGAATGGGGCATGCTGCCGATCCCGAAGAAGCTGGTGAAGCAGGGCGTGCGCGATATGGTGCGCCTCTCGGACGCGCGCATGAGCGGCACCAGCTACGGGGCCTGTATTCTGCACGTCTCGCCCGAATCCTTTATCGGCGGGCCGCTGGCGCTGGTGCAGACGGGCGATATCATCACCGTCGACGTGCCCGCGCGGACGATTTCGCTCGACGTGCCCGACGCGGAACTGGAGCGCCGCCGGGCCGCGCTGCCGCCGCCCGCGCCGCGTTACGAGCGGGGTTACGGCTGGATGTTCTCCCGCCACATCACTCAGGCCGATCAAGGCTGTGATTTCGACTTTCTGCAAACCGATTTCGGCGCACCCGTGCCGGAACCCGTCATTTTTTAAAGTTTGGAGGTTTCCCCCATGTTATCCGATACCACCCGCGCCAAGCTGGCGACTGTCAGCACAGCCACGCTCTGCACCGCGCTGTTCAAACGCGGCCTGCGCAATCAATTCATCCAAGACGTGCGCCCCTTGAAGGCCAAGAGCAAGGTGATGGTCGGCGAGGCCTTCACCCTGCGCTATATTCCGGCGCGTGAGGATTTGAACCCGCTCAGCGTGTTCCAAGACCGCGCCCATCCGCAGCGCAAGGCCGTCGAAGAATGCCCGCCCGGCGCGGTGTTCGTCATCGATAGCCGGAAAGACGCGCGCGCCGCGTCGGCAGGGTCGATCCTCGTCAGCCGCCTCATGGTGCGCGGCGTCGCGGGTGTCGTCACCGATGGCGGCTTCCGCGATAGCCCGGAAATTGCCGAGCTGGATATTCCCGCCTACCACAACCGCCCCTCGGCGCCGACCAATCTTACCCACCATCAGGCGCTCGATATCAATGTGCCCATTGGCTGCGGCGATGTGGCGGTGTTTCCGGGCGATGTGGTCGTCGGCGACGGCGAAGGCGTCATCGTCATCCCCGCCCATCTCGCCGATGAAATTGCCGATGAAGCCGTGGAAATGACCGCGTTTGAGGATTTCGTAACGGAACAAGTGTTGGCGGGCCGCTCGATCCTCGGTCTCTATCCGCCCACGGAAGAACAGTCGAAGCTCGATTTTGCGGCGTGGCGTAAAGTTAAGGGCCGCTAGAATAGACTAAGCGCGCTGGCAGCCTCCGCGTCCAAGATCAAGGACAATGGGGCTCGCTGGCGCGCAAAATCATAAATTATGCATTTTATTTGCTGCATTTAATTATTTCGACCCCTAACTTTACAAGGGGTTGCGGTCGATCTATCGTGCGTTCGTTAAAAGCAGGCGAAGAATTGATCGATGAAAAACGAGACAAAGCGGTTTTTACAATCAA
>NZ_LAJY01000480.1 GCF_000963705.1 Elstera litoralis
ACGGAGCGCATCGCGTCCATCACGAAACCCGCCAGCATTTCATCGACATTGTCGACGCTATAGGCCGCCGCGATAATGCTCTCGCGGCTATTGGTCACGGAGGTTTGCACGCTCGCCGACAGCGTCATGAACAAATTGTCTTTGGAGCGAATCTGTTGGGAGACGGCGATCGAAAACACTCGGAAATTAATCCGCTTATCAAGCTGCTCAAACGGCGCGGGCAGTTTGATGTTGAGGCCCGCTGGCGCAATGCGCACAAAACGGCCAAAGCGCGTGACCGTGCGCACCTCGTTCTGCTGCACCTGAAAAATCATGGTGAACAGCAGAATGGCGAGCGGAACGACAAGGATAATCAGCAGCGGCGCGAACGGAAGACTGAGGAGATTCATCGGGCGCGTCCTTCGCGGAAAAACTTATTGGCCTAGAGCCATCCCCGTCGCCGTAACCAAAAAAACGGCACCAGCGCTGAGGCTAACATGAGTCCGAGGGAGAAGAGATAACCGAAGCGCCAATGCAGCTCCGGCATGAAATCGAAATTCATGCCGTAGATAGATCCGACCAAGGTGGGCGGCAGGAACAGCACGGCGAGGATCGAGAAGACTTTGACGATCTGGTTCTGCTCCAGGGTAATCAGCCCTATGGCGGCTTCGTGCAGATAGCTGACTTCGGCGGAAAGCTGCGCCTCGAAGGTGGTGAGCGAGCGGATATCGCGCAGCAGCAGCGTGAGCCGCGTGCGGCAGTCGGCGGTGATCTCCGCGCCCGATTGTTCGATCAGGAAGGGTACCAGCCGGTCGAAACTGAACAGGCTTTCGCGCAAGAGGGCGGCAATGCGGCGTTTGCGGCCGAGGCGGCGCAGTAGCGCCTGCATTTGCTCTTCCAATTTCAGCGATTTCTTCTGGTCGGTGTTCTTGAAGAAGAGCCGCAAGGAGACTTCGTTGAGATCGGCGGCAACCCGCTCCAGCACATCCGCCGCGCGTTCTAGAATCGCTTCCAGCAGCCCGACCAGCAGGGCTTCCGGCGCGATATCTTCCGGCGGCAGCGTGCAGACGCGGGCAACGAAAGTGCGTAGCGGCAGCGGATCGGCGCGGCGCACTGTAACCAGCGTCTTCTCGGTCAAGACGAAGGTGATCTGCGTGCGTAAGGGTTGGCCTTCGGCGACGCCGGTAATGATGACGGCGGTCATCACCAAAGCCCCCTTCTCCCGATACAGCCGCGCCGATTCTTCCACGGGGCGGCGGTCTTCCGCTGTGGGAATATCGATGCCCAGCAGCGCTTCGGTGGCTTTTTCTTCGTCGGGGGTCGGATTGTGCAAATCAACCCATCGCACCGCTCCCGCCTCGGTCGGCAGGGTGGGGAGCGGGGTCAGCCGAGTATCGGCGATGCCATAAGCGGTGAGCATAAAGAAATGGCGCCTAACGGGGCGCCATTACCATAATCATCTGTCGGCCTTCCATCTTGGGCATCTGTTCCACTTTCGCAATCTCATCGAGATCGTCGCGAACGCGAACCAGCACTTGCATTCCCAATTCCTGATGGGCCAACTCGCGGCCACGGAAGCGCAGGGTGACTTTAACCTTGTCCCCTTCGTTGATGAATTTAATCATGGCCCGCATTTTAACGGCATAATCATTATCATCGATCATCGGGCGAAGTTTGATTTCCTTCACTTCGATGATTTTTTGCT
>NZ_LAJY01000481.1 GCF_000963705.1 Elstera litoralis
TTGCGCCGAATCCGGGGCCTTTCCTTCGACTGATTGACCATCTCTTCATAGGACGCGAGGCGCGCCTTGGATTTGGCCTGACGGGCCTTCGGGCTTTGGGAAACCCACTCCAACTCGCGGTCGAGCGTCTTCTTATGGGCTTCTTCCTGCTTGCCTTCGAGTTCCAGGCGCTTCTGCTTATCGCGCATCCAGCCGGTATAATTGCCTTCAAACGGCAGGCATTGGCCGCGTTCGATTTCGAGAATCCATTCGGCCACTTCATCAAGGAAGTAGCGATCATGGGTCACGGCCACGACGGTGCCTTATAATCGTGCAAGAACCGCTCCAGCCAGGCCACCGACTCGGCGTCCAAATGGTTGGTGGGCTCATCGAGCAGCAGCAGATCGGGCTTTTCCAGCAGCAGACGGCAGAGAGCGACGCGGCGACGCTCGCCCCCGGACAGCTTGGTCACATCGGCGTCGCGCGGCGGGCAGCGCAGGGCGTCCATAGCGATATCGACGGTTCGGTCGAGATCCCAGCCATCCATAACGTCGATCTTCTCTTGCAACTCGGCCTGCTCGGCAATCAGCGCGTTCATCTCGTCGTCGGTCAGGTCCTCGCCGAAACGGGCGGAGACGGCTTCGAAACGATCGAGGATCGATTTGATCTCCTTCACGCCGTCCATGACATTGCCGAACACGTCTTTCGCGGGGTCAAGGTAGGGCTCTTGCGAGAGGTAGCCCATCTTGGCGCCTTCGGCCGCCCAGGCTTCCCCGCCATATTCCTTATCGAGCCCGGCCATGATTTTCATCAGGTCGATTTCCCCGCGCCGTTCGGGCCGATCACGCCAATCTTTGCGCCGGGCAGGAAGCTGAGCCAAAACGTCCTTCAGCACCGTCTTGCCGCCGGGATAGGCTTTCGAGAGCCCCTTCATCACGTAGACATACTGATAAGAGGCCATCTCGCCCCACTCCCTTCAGATCACATAAAAACGTCCCGCCTTGTGCCACAGCGGGGGCGTTGAAACAATCGCGATCATTTTTCGACCGCAGGGGGCGCGGTTTGGGCGGTGCCGACGGGGTGCGTCACGCGCATTAAGCTGCGGTTATGGGTTTCGTTCAAAAAGAAAGCGCCGATCAGGGCCGAGCCCGCCGCAACGATGATCGGATACCAAAGCCCAGAGTAAATATCTCCCGTTTCCAGCACCACGGCAAAGGCGATCACCGGCAAAAGCCCGCCGAACCAGCCATTGCCTAAATGATAGGGCAAGGAGAGCGAGGTAAAGCGCACCCGCGTTGGAAAAAGCTCCACCAGAAAGGCGGCAATCGGCCCATAGACCATCGCGACGAAGATCATCAGCAGCGTTAACAGGGCAATCGCTACGGGGATATTGATCTGCTCGGGGTCAGCGCGCTCCGGGTAGCCTGAGGCTCGCAGCGCTTGAGTGAGGCCCAGCAGCGTCTCATCAATCGGAATGGAAACGCCGTTGATCTTCACCGTCAACGGTGCCCCGTCAATCGCCGCCCAACTATAAGGAATGCCGCCGCGCGCCAACTGCGTGCGCACGAGGTCGCAAATATGCGTGTCCTTGCGCCACAGCATGCCGGAACAACCGTCGCCGCTCACCGTAATGGGCGCGGTTTGCGCCGCCCGCACTAGGGCCGGATTGGTCGCGAGGGTCAGGCCCTTGAACACGGGAATAAAACTCAGCGCCGCCAGCAGGCAGCCGGTTATCATGATCGGCTTGCGCCCGATCAAATCCGAGAGATAGCCGAACAGCACCACAAAGGGCGTTCCCAGCAAGAGCCCCGCCGCCACCAACATCGTCGCCGTATCGTGGGGCACTTTCAGCGTGCTTTGTAGGAAGAACAGCACATAGAACTGCCCGGCATACCAGATCACCGCTTGCCCCGCCGTCGCCCCGAACAGGGCCAGCAGAATCCAGCGTAAATTCCGCCAGCGCATCAGCGAGTCGGAAATCGGATTGCGGGAGGTCTGGCCGCGCGCCTTCAAATCCATGAACAGGGGCGATTCGTGCAGGCGGACGCGGATATAGACCGAGAGCGCGAGCAGGAGGATGGAGGCGATGAACGGCAGCCGCCAGCCCCACTCGGTGAACTCCTCTGGCGAAAGGCTGCTGCGGCAGAGCAACACCACCAGCAGCGATAAGCAGAAGCCCAAGGTTGCCGTCGTCTGAATCCAACTCGTGTGAAAACCGCGCCGGTGCGGCGGTGCGTGTTCGGCGACGAAAATCGCAGCGCCGCCATACTCGCCGCCCAGCGCGAGCCCCTGGGCGAGGCGCAGCGCCACCAGCAAGATCGGCGCGGCAATGCCGATCTGCTCATAGGTCGGCAGCAACCCCACCATCGCGGTCGACGTGCCCATGACCAGAATCGTCAGCAAAAACGCGTATTTCCGCCCGATGTAATCGCCCAGCCAACCGAAGACCAGCGCCCCGAAGGGCCGCACGGCAAACCCCGCGCCGAACGCAGCCAGGCTGGCGAAAAAGGCGAAACTTTCGTCGATCGGCGGAAAGAAAACATGGCCGAGAACGGTGGCGAGTGCGCCATAGACGTAGAAATCATACCATTCGAACAAGGCCCCCAAGGAGGCCCCGCCAATGATTCGAAACGAGCTATAGCGGCTTTTACCGGCCCCGCGCGGCGGCGGCCCGGCCAAATCTCCAACCGTCAAAGATCCCCCCTTCCACCGCTCTTGTGGCGATGTTGCGCGGATTATCCGCCCGGCCCATGTTAGGGATTTTCGGGCCGGTGTAAATCATCCGCGCATGCACAAACGCGTCACCAAACCGGATCGGACAGGGCGGCAAAGGCGTTTTTCAGCGAACTCGACCATTGATGGCGGATAATGCTGAAATAGGGATCGGTTTCATCGATCTTGCGGTGCATTTCCAGGTGCAGCGCATCGGTGCGGTACAGCACCAGATCGAGCGGCAGGCCAACCGATAGGTTCGAGCGCAGGGTTGAATCCATCGAAATCAGCCCGAGCTTGATCGCCTGGGTCAGCGCCAGATCGTAGCTCAGCGCCCGGTCTAAGATCGGCTTGCCGTATTTGGTCTCGCCGATCTGGAAATAGGGGGTTTCCACCGTCGCTTCGATGAAATTGCCCGCCGAATAGATGAGGAAGAGGCGCGGTGCCTCGCCCGCAATCTGGCCGCCGAGCAGGCAGGAGATGGAAAAGCCGCTACCGTCTTTGGCTTCCAGCCGCTCGCCGTCGATACGATGCACGGTGCGGATAGCCTCGCCGACGAGCTGCGCCGCCTCGAAGAGATTGCGCACGCTTGCCATCGTGCTGCGCGTCTCTTGGCCCGGCAGCACCAAACCATCGTTCACGTAATGCACGACCGATTGGCTAATCGCCAGATTGCCGGAGGTCGCCATGAGGATCGTGCGATCCTCCGCCTCATCCCAGACGCGCATCTTCCGAAACGTCGAGATTTGATCGATGCCGGCATTCGTGCGCGAATCCGAGAGCATCACGAGGCCCTCGCGCAGCAGCATTCCAAGACAATAGGTCATTGTATTTTTCTGGTTTGTTATTGTTGGGTCGCAGTATAGGGGTCATGGGGCCTGCGGGCCAGCGGCGCGACGGAAACATTCACCGCCAAAGTCTCGCCGCCCCCGCCGCCGCGCACCCCGCGCACGGGGCAGCCATCGGTATAATCGATCCCCACGGCAACGCGGACGTAAGAGGCCGTCGGGCAAATGCCGTTCGAGGCATCGAACCCGACCCAACCGAGCCCCGGCACATAGGCTTCCGCCCAGGCGTGGCCCACGTCCTGCGGGCCGGAGATCGAGCCCGACAGCAGATACCCGCTCACGTAGCGCGCCGGAATGCCGTTCGCCCGCGCTACCGTGATGAACAGATGCGCATGGTCCTGGCACACGCCCGCGCCCAGGGCCAAGGCTTCCGCCGCCGTGGTGCCCACCGCCGTCACGCCCGCCTGATAGGGCAGCTTATCGACAATCGCCCGCAGCAGCGCGTGCAGAAAATCGAGCCGCTGCGCCGGGCGGTGCCGGGTCACGTCCCGCACGAAGCTGC
>NZ_LAJY01000482.1 GCF_000963705.1 Elstera litoralis
GAACACGACCGGTTTTGCTTCTTACGCTGCGGCTCAGGCCGAGTTGAACGCGACGGCGGCTGCCATCACCGACAATTCAGGAAGTGCGATTGTGCTATGGTATAGCTCGGTCGATAGTAAAATTCATATTACGCACGATACGGATATTAGTACGGGCGCTGGAACCGGCACAGAAATCGGGATCATTGGCAATTCGACCAGTGCAACGCTGGCGGCGTTGACCGGGAGCAACTTTACGATGATCGCTTAGAGTCTGAAGGCGGTTTAAGCAATGCCCTTAAACCGCCTCATGCTCCCGCAGGCGCGGCATGAGTTCCACCAGATTGCACGGTTTGTGCCGGGCATCGAGCTGCCAGCGTAGGATTTCGTCCCAGCCGTCGCGGCAAGCGCTGGTGGAGCCGGGCAGGGCGAACAGGTAGGTGCCGCGCGCAAGGCCGCCGGTGGCGCGGCTTTGGATCGTCGAGGTGCCGATTTTCTGGAAGCTGATCCAGCGGAACAGCTCGCCAAAGCCGGGGATGTCTTTTTCCACCACGGCCTTGAAGGCTTCCGGCATCACGTCCCGCCCGGTCAGCCCGGTGCCGCCGGTAGTGATGACGCAATCGACCTCGGGATCGTCGATCCAGGCCGTGAGTTGCGCGATGATGGCGGCCAGATCGTCCTTCAGCAGCACTCGCGCCGCCAGAACATGCCCGGCGCTGGTGAGGCGTTCTTGCAACAGATCGCCGGAGCTATCTTCGGCCAAGCTGCGCCGGTCGGAGACGGTAAGCAGGGCGATATTCACCGGGCGGAAGGCGCGGGTTTCATCAATCTTGCTCATATATCTATCTCCAACCGGGGAACAGGCTAGCGCGCCGCCATATCCACCGGCGCATATTGCCCCGGACGATAGGTCGGGATTTTCCCGCCCGCAAGCGCGGTGAGACTATCGGTCGGCTGGCCCAGTCGCTTCTGATAGATCCAATAGTTCGCCAGCAGGCGCTTACTGAAATTGCGGCTTTCGGCGAAGGGGATGCTTTCGACGAACAGCAGCGGGTCGCGCTGGGCGGCGGCAAACGCGCCTTTGCTGGTTTCCCCGCCCTTCAGCATTTTGTCGAGCTGGCCGATTCCGGCGCTATAGCCGACGGTAAAGCGCAACAGATTGCCTTTGACCAAATCGTGCCGCAACAGCGTGGAGGCGAGGCGCTGGCCGAGCGTCATATTCACGGTCGGGTCGGAAAGCTCCTGGGCATCGTCGGGCGTGCCGCCCTTGCGTGCCATCGCGGAGGCTGTTTCGGGCATGATTTGCAGAAGCCCCTGCGCGCCCGAAGGGTTCTTCGCCGCAACGGTGAAGTGCGATTCGTGGCGGGCGATCGCGTAGAGCAGGGCCGGGTTGACGGCAAAGCCCTGGCGCGGCGTCCAATGGGGGACTGGGTAGAGCCCCGCATCATAGCGCTCGCCCCGGCCCCGGAGGACCGATCCAGCGAGGCTCATGGCGAGGCCGGGGCTGCCGCCGCGTTCGGCGAGGGTTAGCATCGGCAGGTAGAGTTCGGCAGGCAGGCGCGGCAGGGCGGCGCGCAATTCGGCTTCGGCGCGGGGCTTCAGGCCGATTTGCGTGAGCGCCAGCGCGCGGGTGACGCCGGGATAGCGCTTCAGGCTGATGAGATCGCGCGCCGTGAGGCTGGGCAGTTCCCAATCCAGCGAAATATCCCACTGCAAGGTGCGGCGGGCGAGGAGCCCATAGTAGCTATAGGGGGCTTCTGCCGCGCGGTAGAGCCATTGGTCGGCTTCGATGGTCTTGCCGGTGGCTTTCGCGGACCGATAAGCCCAGAAGGCGGCCCCGGCGCGGGTCCATTCCGAGGCGGCGGGCGAATCCCACACTTGCGCGAACAGTCCAAGGGCGTCGGCCTTCTTGCCCAAGCGCCAGGCCGCGAGCCCGCCGGTCCACGCGCGTCCGGCACTTTTTCGGCAGA
>NZ_LAJY01000483.1 GCF_000963705.1 Elstera litoralis
CTCCTTGTTCGTTTTTCTCACGGGAAGAGCCTCCTGTCTGGCGGCGGCGCTTCTCGGTAAGCGAGCTATAGGCTCGATGGGGTGATGGGACATGGCACAGGAAGGGTTCGACTTTCGGACGGGTGAGTTCGTGGTATATCCAACCCACGGCGTCGGTCAGGTTATGACCACCGAAACACAAACGATTGCTGGGCATGAGCTGAAGGTAATCGTGATTTCGTTCGAAAAAGATCGGATGACGCTGCGCCTGCCGGTTACCAAAGCCCGCACATCGGGCCTGCGCCGCCTGTCGTCGGAAGAAGAAATGCAATCGGCTTTGGCGAAGCTGCAAGGCCGGGCGCGGGTGCGCCGGACGATGTGGAGCCGCCGAGCCCAAGAATATGAGGCCAAGATCAATTCGGGCGATCCGTCGGCCATTGCTGAAGTGCTGCGCGATCTGCACCGCACCACGGGCATTGCCGAACAATCCTACAGCGAACGCCAGATCTATCAGGCCGCGATGGATCGTTTGGTCCGCGAACTCGCCGCCGTCGAGCGGATCGATGAGGATCAGGCGACTAAGAAGCTCGAACTGCTGCTTCAGGCCGCTTAATCCAGCCTAAGCGGCAGTGGGTTTCGGCCCCTGCCAGGCGGTTCCGACCAAGCGGATCGTGACCCGCGTGTGACAAGCCCCCGAGATTGCGGATGCGATCTCGGGGGTTTTTCGTCTTGGGCTTGACCCCTGCGTGCGAACGGCCCTAGATCAACGGGCAATGGTCGATTCTGAACGGTTTGCTCGCTTAAAGGGCCAAGGAACGCTTTGGATAGTCGCCGCTATTCATGGCGATGTGGCGCGTTTGGGCCGTTTGCACGCGGCGCTGGCCCCGCAACTGCGCGTCGCTGACCGGCTGGTGTATACCGGCAATTTCCTGGGGCTGGGCGGTGATATTCTCGGCACGTTCAACGAGCTTTTGGCCTTCCGCCGCTGGTTTCTCGGTCGTCCCAGCGCGATTCTGGATGATATCGCCTATCTGCGCGGCGCGCAGGAGGAGATGTGGACCAAACTGCTGCAACTGCATTTCGCCCCCAATCCGCGCGAAGTTCTCGATTGGCTGATCGCCCAGGGCGCCGGGCCGACGCTCGCCGCCTATGGCGGATCGGTGGCCGACGGCATGGCGGCGGCCCGGGCCGGGGCGGTCGTGCTCGCCCGCTGGACCGCCTCCTTGCGTGCGGCCCAAAGCGCGCACCCCGGCCATAGCCAGCTTATGACCGCCATCAAGCGCGCAGGCATGACCGATCCCAAGGCCGTTCTGATCGTCCATAGCGGGCTCAACCCCGAAAAACCGCTCGCCGAGCAAAAGGATGCTTTCTGGTGGGACGGAAAAGGCTTCAACCGCCTCATCGCCGCCGAGCGCGCCTATGATGGTTTCGCCCGCGTTGTGCGCGGGTTCGATCGCACGACCCCCGGCCTCGTCGAAACCCCCTATACGCTGACCCTCGACGGTGGTTGCGGGCGCGGCGGGCCGCTCTTGGCGGTGGCGCTTGCCCCCGATGGGCAGGTTTTGGGCAGTTTGTCGAGCGATGCCTGAGGCCCGTTGCCGTGGGCGAGCGATGCGGGAAGCGCACTTCACGACCGGCGTAAACACTCGTTAGGCTCGTCGACGACAAGATCGGGGAGATACGGGATATGGATGCGTTGAGCCTAGCCCAAATTGCGCTGCTGGCGCTGGCGGGACTGACCGCAGGCGCCGTGAATGCGATTGCGGGCGGCGGCACCTTCTTTACCTTCTCGGCCCTGATCGCTACGGGTGTGCCGCCGATTATCGCCAATGCGACGAGTTCGGTGGCGATTACGCCCGGCAATATCACTGGCGCGCTCGCCTATCACCGGGAAATCCGCAAACATGGGCCGCGCTTTATCGGTCTTATTCTGGTCAGTCTGGCGGGCGGTTTGCTCGGCGCGGCGCTGGTGTTGCTGGTCGATAATCAGCAGTTCCGCGCGTTGGTGCCCTGGTTCCTCGGGTTTGCCACGCTGCTGTTTACCCTGGGGCCGAAGATTCAGGCCTGGACCCGCAAGATCCGCGCCCGCGAGCAGGCCGATCCGTCGGTCCGTCCGAACCGTCTCTGGGGCCGGGTCTTTCAGTTTTTCGTTGCCACTTACGGCGGTTTCTTCGGGGCGGGCATGGGGATCGTCATGCTGGCCGGGCTCGCGATTACCGAGGGCGAGGATCATCACGTTCTGACCGCGCTGAAAAACCTTCTGGCGATGGTGATTCAACTCGTCGCCCTGGTGATGTTCATCGCCGGGGGGCTGGTGAGTTGGCCCCATTGCCTCGCCATCGCCGTGACGGCCATGATCGGCGGTTGGCTCGGCGGTTCGATTGCCCGCAGGCTGCCCGCGAAAATCGTGCGCCTGTTCGTCATCGGCGTCGGCGCGACGCTGACGGTGGTTTTTGCTGTGCGCTAAGCCGTTCTGACGGTTTTGAAGAACGCCTCAATGTCGCCCTTCAGCCGGTCGCCCTGACCCGACAGCAGGGTCGCCGAGGTGAGAAGCTGGGCGGCGAGCGCGCTGTTGCGGGCGGCATCTTGGCGGATTTCGTGAATGGTGCCGGAGACTTCCGCCGTGCCGCGTTCGGCTTCCACGACATTGCGGGCGATTTCCTGCGTTGCCGCCCCCTGCTGACGCACGGCAGCGGCGACATCGGTGCTGATTGTGCCGACCTCGCGAATAATATCATTGATGCCGAGGATCGCGCCGACCGCGCCATCGGTGGCCTGTTGAACCGCCTGAATTTGCCGGGAAATATCCTCGGTTGCCTGCGCGGTTTGATTGGCCAGATTCTTGACCTCGCTGGCGACGACGGCAAAGCCGCGCCCGGCGTCCCCCGCCCGCGCCGCCTCGATGGTGGCATTCAGCGCCAAGAGATTCGTTTGCGCGGCGATATCTTGAATGAGTTTGACGACATCGCCGATGCGCCCGGCGGATTCGGCCAGCGCCCGCACGGTTTCGGCGGTGGCGCCCGCTTGGGTCACGGCGTCGCCGGAAATGCGCGCGGAGAGTTCCACTTGCCGCCCGATTTCCTCGACCGAGGCCGAAAGCTCTTCGGCAGCGGCGGCAACGGTTTGCACATTGCCCGCCGCCTGTTCCGACGCACTGGCGACGGTAGTGGCGCGCGCAAGGTTCGCGTGCGCCGCCTCGGCGAGATCTTCTGCCGAGCGCGTCACATCGCCCGCAACCGTGGCGAGCAGGCGCGTCGAATCGGTGCTGGTGTGGTCGAACCCTTGAATGGCCTGCTCGATGGCCGCCTGTCCGCTTTGCCGCGCTGACTCTTCGGCGGCTTGAACGGCCTCCAAGCTTGTTTCTGGTGCCCGGCTTCGCGGAAAATGAGAACCGAGGCGGCCATTTCGCCGATTTCGTCGCCGCGCCCGGTTTCCGGCACCAGGCGCGTCAAATCGCCCGCCGCGAGCCCGCGCATGGCGTCGGCAAGGCGCAGAACCGGCATGGAGACCGAGCGCACCAGCCCGATGCCAAAAATGGCGACCAGCAGCGTGCAGAGCGCTAGCGCCGAGAGAATCGCCCACCATGCCCGCGTGTAGAGCCGGTCGCTGGTGGCGCTCGCCTCCGTTGCCGCCCCCTGCGCGGCGCTGCCGATCGTGTACAGCGTTTCGGTGAGCCCGTCGAAGGCGACCTTCGATTTCGTATAGAAAAGATCGGCGGCGGCCTGGGTTTGAGACGCTTCGGCCAGGGCGACGATTTCCCCATTCAGGGCTAGATAGGTTTGCCACTGCGCATCGAACTGGGGCAACCGTGCGGCGATGGCCGGGCCGAAATCCCGCTCACCGAAGCTTTTGCGCAGGTCTGTCAGCGCGCGGCGCGGCGAGTCCATTTCGAAACTGCGGTCGTCGCGCTGGGTTTCATCGCTGGAGAGGATGAAAAGCCCCTCGGCGATGCGGAAACTATCGATATGGGCCGCCAGCCGCCCGGCTTGCTCGACGGCGGGGAGCCAGCGCGTTTCAATATCATTGGCGGCCCGATTGACGGCGCGCAATTGGGTGATGGCAAACAGCCCTTGCGCCAAGGTAATCACCAGCAGAAGGGCGAAGGCACCCAGAATCCGTTGCCGGATGGTAATGCCCTTTGGCTTTACCCGTGTCGTTAACCGCATAAATCTCGCCCCTTGTTGCAAACTGCCGCACGCTCATGGGCTCCTTACAAACGATCCTATCGGTCAGATGCGTTTCTTAATCGGATTTGTGGCGGCGC
>NZ_LAJY01000484.1 GCF_000963705.1 Elstera litoralis
TGGTCGGAACTGCTGAACCCGGAGTTCAAGGGCAAGGCCTCGATCCTCAACATCCCCTCCATCGGCATCATGGATGCGGCGATGGTGGTGGAAGCGGCGGGGCTGCATAAATACGCCGACAAGGGCAATATGACCCGCGCCGAGATCGACCTGACCATGAAAATCCTGACCGAAGCCAAAAAGAACGGCCAGTTCCGCGCCTTCTGGAAGGATTTCAACGAAAGCGTCAATCTGATGGCGTCGGGCGAAACGGTTATTCAGTCGATGTGGTCGCCCGCCGTCACCAAGGTTCGCTCGATGGGCATTCCTTGCACCTTCCAGCCGCTGAAAGAAGGCTATCGCTCCTGGGCGTCGGGCTTCTGCGTCTCGAAGGGCGTCACCGGCGCGAAGCTCGATTGGGCTTATGAGTTCGTGAACTGGTTCCTCTCGGGCTGGGCCGGGGCGTATCTCAACCGTCAGGGCTATTATTCGGCGGTGCTCTCGACCGCGAAAGCCAATATGGCCCCCTTCGAATGGGCCTATTGGATGGAAGGCAAAGCCGCCGAAAAAGACATTCTCGCGCCCGATGGCTCGTTGCTGGAAAAGGCAGGGGCGTTGCGCGACGGCGGCTCCTATGACGACCGCATGGGCAATGTCGCCTGCTGGAACGCCGTGATGGACGAAAATGACTACATGGTCCGCAAGTGGAACGAATTCATCGCGGCGTAAGCTTCAAGCGGATCGGGCCTAGCCCGGCTCCGATCCTTTGACGGCGCGGCCCTGTGTCCCCCCATACAGGGCCGCGTTTTTCTACTCTCTCAACCGCGAAAGCCTCCCGCATGGCCGCAGCCGGACCGACCGATACCCCCAAGCGCCTAACGCGCCTTTCGGCGGAAGCGACCGCGTGGCTGCAAGCGCTGCCGCTCAGCCTCGTGTTCGGCTTTTTCTTCCTGCTGCCGCTGGCGCTCGTCGTGATGGTGAGTTTCTGGGATTATAATGACTATGAGATGATCCCAGCCTTTTCCGGGCGCGGGTATAGTGACACGTTCGAAGGCTGTTTGGCCGAGTTGCCGAACCTCTGCACCATTCTGAAAACCTACGCCAAAACGTTGAAGCTCTGCTTTCTGGTCTGGGTCTTGACCTTAGGGATCGGCTTTACGGTCGCCTATTTCCTCGCCTTTCACGTCAAATCGAAAACCTGGCAGATCACCCTATCGCTGCTGTGCACGATTCCCTTCTGGACCTCCAATGTCATCCGCATGATCGCCTGGATTCCGCTCTTGGGGCGCAACGGGTTGGTCAATCAGGGGCTTGCGGGAATGGGCGTAATCGATGCGCCGCTGGAATGGCTGCTGTTTTCGGAATTCGCCGTGGTGTTGGCGCTGGTCCACCTTTTCACCTTCTTCATGGT
>NZ_LAJY01000485.1 GCF_000963705.1 Elstera litoralis
GGGGGCGGGACATTCGATAAAACCTCGCTCAATTCTAAGGCTTTATCTTACGCCTCAACCCGCACGATACGCAAAATATTCGTGGCCCCCGGCGTGCCGAATGGCACCCCCGCCGTCACCACGAGCTTTTGCAGCGGCAGCGCGATGCCAACATCGCGCGCCACGCGGCAGGCGATGGCGACCATATCGTCGAACTCGCGGCAATCGTCGCAGACGACCGGGTGCAGCCCCCACACCAGCGCCAAGCGCTGCGCCGTTTCGGGCTTGGAGGTCAGCGCCAGAATCCGGGTGCTGGGCCGTTCGCGCGCCACCCGCAACGCCGTGAGGCCCGAGGAGGTGAAGGTGACAATCGCCGCCGCCTTGATGGTTTCCGCCACCTGGGCCGCCGCTGCCGCCACGGCGTCCGAGGCCGTTTCGTCGTGGGTCGGAACTTCCGCCATCATCAGCGTGCGATAGAGGCTATCGCGCTCGGTGCGGCGAATGATGCGCTCCATGATGCTCACGGCTTCGACCGGATATTGCCCCGCCGCCGTTTCCGCCGAGAGCATCACCGCATCCGCCCCATCGTAAACGGCGGTCGCCACGTCCGAGGCTTCGGCGCGCGTCGGCGTCGGCGCGGTAATCATCGATTCGAGCATCTGGGTCGCCACGACCACGGGCTTCCCCGCCCGGCGCGAGGCCCGGACGATGCGCCGTTGCAGAGCCGGAACATCCTCGGGGGGCAGTTCCACACCCAAATCGCCGCGCGCCACCATCAGCGCGTCCGACAGGGTGATAATATCGTCGAGATGCTCGATGGCCGACGGTTTCTCGATCTTGGAGAGAACCCCTGCCCGCCCGGCAATAATCTTGCGCGCTTCGGCCACGTCCTGCGGGCGCTGCACGAAGGACAGCGCGATCCAATCGACGCCCAATTCCAGCGCAAAGGCGAGATCGTTGCGGTCTTTTTCCGTCAGCGCGGCCAGATCGATGACGGCATGGGGAACATTCACGCCCTTGCGGTTCGACAGCGCCCCGCCGGTAATCACCTCGGTCTCAACGAAATCCGTGCCCGCTTGCGTGATGCGCAGGCGCACCTTGCCGTCATCCAGCAGCAAATCCTGCCCCGGCGCGACGGCGGCGAAAATTTCGGGGTGCGGCATGCCAACGCGGGTTTGGGTGCCGGGCGTGAGGTCCAGATCCAGCCGGAAGCCATCCCCGGCTTTTAGCTCGATCTTCCCCTCGGCAAACGTCGCAATCCGCAGCTTCGGCCCCTGCAAATCCCCAAGAATGCCGATGGGGCGACCGAGTTGCGCCGCAACGGCGCGCACGGTCCGAAAGCGCTCGGCGTGATCCTCGTGGCTGCCGTGGCTGAAGTTGAGACGGAAGACATCGGCCCCGGCTTTAATCAGCTCGGCGATCCGTTCGGGGGTCGAGCTTGACGGACCCAAGGTCGCCACAATCCGGGTACAGCCTTCACGACGCATTCCATCCTCCCAG
This sequence comes from Elstera litoralis, assembly GCF_000963705.1. GTDB lineage: Bacteria > Pseudomonadota > Alphaproteobacteria > Elsterales > Elsteraceae > Elstera > Elstera litoralis. Next base: position 1,480 of record NZ_LAJY01000485.1, read on the forward strand.
GCGGGTTTTATCGCGCCACTGTCGTCGGAATGGGAGAAATTATCAAGTGAAATCAATATGTTATTCTGTAGTGAGCGTATTGCTCACTACAGTTTGCTCGCACACGCAAAAGAGATTTCAGCGCTTCGGGACCAGCACCTCGCGCTTGCCGACATGGTTTGCCCCGCTGACGACGCCTCAGATTCCATCCGCTCCACCAATCGGGCGGCGCGGTTGTAGCCGATTTGCAGATGCCGCTGAATGAAGCTGGTCGAAGCTTTGCGCTCGCGGGCGACCAAGGCGACGGCTTGATCGTAGAGCCCGTCGCCGTCGCTCTCGCCCTCACCGCTGCTGGCGGCAGCCGCTTCCTCATCCTCTTCCAGCACGGCATCGACATAGGCGGGTTCGCCCTGGCCGCGCAGGAACTGGGCGATTTGCTCGACTTCGGCATCGGACACGAACGGCCCGTGGACGCGGGTAATGCGCCCGCCGCCCGCCATATAGAGCATATCGCCCTGCCCTAAGAGTTGCTCCGCCCCGGATTCGCCAAGGATGGTGCGGCTGTCGATTTTGCTCGTCACCTGGAAGCTGATGCGCGTCGGGAAATTCGCCTTGATCGTGCCGGTGATGACATCGACCGAGGGCCGCTGCGTTGCCATAATCAGATGAATGCCCGCAGCCCGCGCCATTTGCGCCAGGCGCTGAATAGTGCTTTCGATTTCCTTGCCCGCCACCAGCATCAGATCGGCCATCTCATCGACGATGATGACGATGTAGGGGAGCGGATCGAGGTTCAGCGGTTGGTCTTCAAACAAAGGCGTGCCGGTCACTTCGTCGAACCCCACCTGAACCCGGCGGGTGCGCGACGCGCCGCTGTCGGTGAGTTCGGCGCAGCGCGTGTTATAGCCTTCGATATTGCGCACGCCGAGTTTCGCCATCGCCCGGTAGCGGTTTTCCATCTCGCGGACGGCCCATTTCAGCGCCACCACGGCCTTCTTCGGATCGGTGACGACCGGCGTCAGCAGGTGCGGAATCCCGTCGTAGACCGACAGTTCCAGCATCTTCGGGTCGATCATAATCAGGCGGCACTGTTCCGGCGTCAGCCGATACAGCAGCGACAGGATCATCGCATTAATGCCGACCGATTTGCCCGAACCGGTGGTGCCCGCGATCAACAGATGCGGCATTTTCGCGAGATCGGCGATCACGGTCGTCCCGCCGATATCCTTGCCCAGCACCAGCGGCAGGCGGCGCGCGGGGTCGGCGAAATCGGGATGGGTTAGGACATCGCGGTAGAACACGGTCTCGCGGCGGGCGTTCGGCACTTCGATGCCGATAACGGTGCGGCCCGGCACCGTGGCGATGCGCACGGCAATCGCCGCCATCGAGCGGGCGATATCTTCGGCAAGGCCAATCACGCGGGCCGATTTGGTGCCGGGCGCGGGATCGAGTTCATACAGCGTCACCACCGGGCCGGGGCGCGTGTTAACGATTTCGCCGCGCACGCCGAAATCTTCCAGAACCGACTCCAGTAGGCGCGCGTTTTGCTCCAGCGCGGCGGGCGACGGCAGCGCGGTTTCGGCGGGCGGCTCTAGCAAAAACGTTGATCGGCGGCAGCGCGTAATCGCCCGAGGGCTCCGGCAGGCCGGGGTAAGCCGTGGGCTGAAAGCCGCCCGCCTTGGTCTCCACCTTCGTCGGCACGCGCTTTTGCGTGACGGTTTCGGTCGAAGGTTTTGGCGCGGCAATCGGCGCGGCTTCAGCGCGCGGCACTTGCACGGTCTCCGTCCGCGAGGCGGCGACGAAGGCGGGCGCATCGAAATCGCTGGGAGTCTCAACCGGCGTCGCGCGCGGCGCATCGGCGGCGGTGACGGGCCGCCCGAAGCGCGGTTCGGCCCGTTCACCCTGGCCTTCCGGGCCGGGTTTCAGGAAGGGATTGACGGGTTTCACCGCCGCCTTTTTGCGGTTCAACAGCCCACCGAGGCCCGAGGCAATCGGCGGCACCTTTACTGAAATCGACGGCACGTCGAAACTGGGGCGCGACGGCATCGGCATGCCTTGGGCGCGGGCACGGAGTTGGCTGACCTGTTTGCGGAACTCGCGCCACTCGCGCCCGCCGAAGCCGAGCGTCCAAATGCCCAAGAAGCCGGTGAAACCTGCCGCAATCAGGCCAATCGTCGAACGGCTCGCCCCGCCGATCATCGGCCCCAGGGCGCTGATCGGTTTGAATGCCAACTCGCCAATAACCCCGCCGGGGCCGGACGGCAACCCGAAGGCGATTCCATGCGGCAAGGCGCCCGCCGCCAGCGCCGCGCAGATCAGCGTCGGCGGCAGCAAGGAAACGCGCAGCCACATTTTCGTTAGGCCATGATCGGCGAACAAGCGCCAGCCCCAGGCCGCCAGAATCCCGATTAATCCCAGATGCGCCAGCCCGAGGGTTTGCAGGCCGATATCACTCACCGTCGCGCCAAAGCCGCCCAGCAGATTGCGCACCGGCCCGCCCGTGGCCTTCAGCGGCGAGGGGTCGGCGGGATAATAGCTGAGATAGGCGAGGAACATCGCCGCTGCCAGCAGCAGCAGCAGCAGACCGCTCGTCTCTTCCACCCGGCGCACGATAAACTTATCGGCCCCGACAGGCAGCAGGGCGGCGCGGCCCTTACCACTGGCGAAATCGGTCATTGGTTTTGCCCCTCATGGCGGTCAAGACAATCGGTTAGGCGACGTAACGCGGCTTCGGTCACCTCCGGCGGATGCACCAGGGCGACGCGGATATAGGCACTGCCGGGATTATGACCATCGGCCTGGTCCCGCGCGAGGTAGCGGCCCGGCAGAACTTTCAGCCCGGCGTGTTGCCACAGCGCGCGGGTCGCCGCTTCGCCATCGTCAACGTTTAACCACAGAAAGAAGCCGCCCGGCGGCGTAAAGCGGCCCCAGCGGGTGCCGATGATCCGCTCGGATGCTGCGAAATTGGCGCGATAGACGGCGCGCACGTCTTCCACATGGGCATCGTCGCGCCACAGGGCTGCGGCGGCGGCCTGGATGGGCAGCGGCATCCCTGCCCCGCCGTATTCCATCACCCGCGTTAACGCCGCAATCAGCTTGGCATCGCCCGCAACGAAGCCCGAGCGCAGGCCCGGCAGACTGGAGCGTTTGGAGAGCGAGTGGAAGGTGACGAGATTATCGAGCGTCCCCGTTTCCAATGCCACTTCCAGCCCCCCGGCAGGCGGGGTTGCGACATAGATTTCGGCGTAACATTCATCAAGCGCCAGCACGAAATCATACTGCCGCGCCAATGCCAGCAGGCGGCGCAGATAGGATAGCGGCGCAATCGTGCCCTGCGGATTGGCGGGGGTGCAAAGGTAGAAGATTGCCGTGCGCGCCAGCAGCTCCGGCGTCAGCGCGTCGAGGTCGGGCAGAAAGCCGGTTTCTTCGGTCGCATCGACGAAGACCGGCTCCGCCCCGCCCAAGACCGCCGCCCCAGCATAGACCTGATAGAAGGGGTTCGGCATCACCACGGCGGGGGTCTGACCATTCTTGCGCGTCGGAATCGCCGTAAGCCCGAGCAGGAACAGCGCCTCGCGCGTGCCAGGGGCCGGGACCAAGTGGCGGTCGGGATCGATAAAGCCTTCGGGCAAATGATAGCGCCGCGTCAGCCACCCGGCCGCCGCCTGCCGCCAATCGGGGGAGCCTGCGGCGGGGGGATATTTGGTGAAACCGGCTTGGGCGGCGGTGAGGGCCGGCATCATCAGCGCGGGCGCGGGCAGTTGCGGCTCGCCGATGGACAGCAGCAACGGGGCCGGATCGGTCGGCGGGGTAACATCCGCCAGCAGCGCCGCTAAGCGCCGGAACGGATAATCCCCTAAATCATCGAGTCGATCATTAAGCATTTTCTAGCCCATAAGCCGCCAAAGCACCCCGACAGCGCTTTATGACGTTGGACTAAGAATGCCATCCAGAGCTTTGTCTTACAACACAAAAATCACTTAACTTAAAGCAATGTGTTAATTTGATTTTCGGGTCCTATGATGCGTAAGACGGGCCGAATCGTCAACTAATCCTGACAAGCCGTTAAATAGGAAACCGATM
>NZ_LAJY01000486.1 GCF_000963705.1 Elstera litoralis
AAAGGTATCTCAATATCCTTTCGATCAGGAAACACACGGTGAGAAGCTGAGCAAACAAAATTTTGCGTCAACATCATTAAATCGAAACGCCGTTCTGATTTGATTAATATTCTCTAAATATTGATTTAATAATAATTCACTCGAAATCACCTTTTCTTCAGATGGTGGCACCAAAAAATCAGAGTCATGAATGAATAATGCGGGTACTAAAAAGAATATGGGTAGGCCAAAAAAAGCTAAAACATACAGTGTTGACGCAACAATTCCCCCTATCACAAGTGCGCGCTTCAAGATTGATGGCGGCGAAAGCTGTGCCTTGTCAGGCATGATATTCCCCTATCACCCCCTAAAGATACCGCAACGCCACGAACCCGCCGACCAACAGCACGGCAAACCCCGTCGTCAGCAGCGTCAGATATTTCTCAATGAAAGCCCGGATCGGCTCGCCGAAGAAATAGAGCAGTCCCGCCACTAGGAAAAACCGCATCCCGCGCGACAGCACCGAGGCGACCGTAAAGGCCAGCAGCGGGAAATGCGCCACGCCCGAGGCAATGGTAATCAGCTTATAGGGAATCGGCGTCATCCCCTTAATGACGATAATCCACCAGCCATACTCGACGAAGGCCTTCTGGAACTCGTCGAATTTCGCGCCAAGCCCATAGCTCTGAATCACCCAGGAGCCAATCGCTTCCCACAGGTAATAGCCGATGGCATAGCCGAGGAACCCGCCGATAACCGATGCCAGGGTACAGACCGCCGCATAGAAGAACGCCCGCCGCCGATTGGCGAGGCACATCGGCACCAGCATCACATCGGGCGGAATGGGAAAGAAGGAGCTTTCGATAAACGAGACGAGGGCGAGCGCCCAAGTGGCCTGCGGGGTGCCCGCTTTGGCGATAACCCAGTCGTAAAGGCGGCGCAGCATGAAAATCGGCGTCCGATTCTGGCAGGGAGAAAGGCGTTGCGCGGTGTGCCACGGCCCCGGAAAGCGGTCAAGAGACAAGGCGCGCGAAACCCGCTAGAACAGCCCGTGGGCGAGGGGCTTCGTGGGAGCATAGCATGTCTAAGGTGTTGGGATCGGTCGAACTTGCGGTTCGGCAAAGCTGCAAAACCGGGGAATCGCCGGTCTGGGATGCGCCGCGCGCCTGCCTATGGTGGGTGGATATCAATGGGCCGAGCCTGTTTCAACTGACCCCGGCGACGGGAGCGGTGGCCCATTGGGATTTCGATGAAGCCCTCGGCTGCGTCGCGCTTTATGCCGATGGTACGCTGCTGCTGGCCTTACGCTCGGGCCTCGTCCGCTTCGATCCGGCGACGGGCGGGCAGACCCCGATCGCCCCGGCCCCCTATGATCCGAAAGCCTATCGGTTCAACGATGGTAAAACCGACCCCCAGGGCCGTTTCTGGGTCGGCACGATGCACGAGCCGCGCACCGAGCGCAGTGCGCAACTCTATTGCCTGACCGAAACCGGGCTTGAAGCCCGCGCGGGCGACGTGATGGTCTCGAACGGCCTCGCTTGGTCGCCCGATGGCACCCGGATGTACCATTCCGACACGCGCGCCCAGGCGATTTATACCTATCCGATGGACCCGGCGACCGGCCAAATCGGCCCGCGCAGCCTCTTCGCGATGCTTCCACCGGAAGGGGGCCGCCCCGATGGCGCGGCGATGGACGCGGAAGGCTGCTACTGGAGCGCCCAGTTCGATGGCGGGCGGGTGCTGCGCTTCAGCCCGGACGGCGCAATTCTTGAGGAAATCCGCCTGCCGGTGAGCCGCTGCACGATGGTTGCTTTCGGCGGGGCGGACCGGCAAACCCTCTATATCACCAGCGCTACCGACGGGCTGACGCCGAAAAAGCTGGCAGAGGAACCTTTGGCCGGGTCGCTGTTTCAGGTGCGCGTCTCGGTGACGGGCGCGGCGATTCCCGCCGTGGCCCCTTGACGCCCACGCCCCATCGGGCTTTGAAAGAGGGATGAGTGATCCCGCGCTTCCGCCCCTGCTGGCCCCCGACGAGCCGCCCGCCGTTACCATTCTGAACGCGGCGGGCCGTGCCCCGGTGCTGTTTCTCTGCGACCACGCCAGCCCGCGCGTACCGAAAGCGCTGGATCGGCCCGAAACCGGCGGGTTCGGCGTGTCGCCCGAGGATATGGAGCGCCATATCGCCTATGATATTGGGGCGGCAGCGGTAACGCGGATTCTGTCCGACACATTCGAGGCTCCGGCGATTCTGTCGGGCTATTCGCGCCTCGTACTCGACCTCAACCGCGCGCTCGACGATGGCACCTCGATCCCGCCCGTCAGCGATGGCACCAAGGTTCCGGCCAATCAGCATCTGTCGGCGGCGGCGCGGGCGGCGCGGATCGATGCGCTCTATCACCCCTACCATAATGCCATTGTCGATATGCTCGACGGGTTGAAGGCGCGCGGCACGTCGCCCGCGATTATCTCCGTCCATTCCTGCACGCCGGTACTGGCCGGGTTCAAGCGGCCCTGGCATATCGGCGTTCTGTGGAACCACGACGGGCGCATTGCCCTGCCGCTGATGCGCGCCCTGGAGGCGGAGGGGAACTTAAAGGTCGGCGATAACGAGCCCTATTCCGGGCGCGATCACGATAGCCACACGATCCACCGCCACGCCGAAGCACGCGGCCTGCCCCATGTGCTGCTGGAAATCCGCCAAGATTTGATTTCCGACGCGCAAGGCATCGCCGCCTGGGCCGACCGGCTGCACCGGGTGATGCGCCCGATTCTGCTGGGAGGCCAGCCATGAGCGAACCGGCTTTCACCTTAGGGATCGAGGAAGAATATTTCCTCGTCGACCGGCAGACGCGCGATATCGCCGTCGCCCCGCCGCCCGAGCTAATGGCCGAATGCAAGGCCGCGCTGGCCGATCAGGTGAGCCCGGAGTTTCTAAAAGCGCAAATCGAGGTTGGCACCAAAGTGCGCTCAACCCTGGCCGACGCGCGCGCCGATTTGGCCCAACTGCGGCGCACGGTGGCCGAGGTGGCGGGCCGCTTCGGCCTCGCGCCGATTGCCGCCGCCACCCATCCGTTCACCGATTGGGGCCGGTCCGAACATACCGACGCCGAGCGCTACACGCTGCTGGCGCGCGATCTGCAAATGGTTGGGCGGCGCTTGGTGATTTGCGGCATGCACGTGCATGTGGGGATTGAGGACGAGGAACTGCGCATCGATCTGATGAATCAGATCACCTATTTCCTGCCGCACCTGCTGGCGCTCTCCACCTCCTCGCCGTTCTGGCGCGGCGATGATACCGGGCTGAAATCCTTCCGGCTGTCGGTCTTCAATGGGCTACCGCGCACGGGGCTGCCAGAGGTGTTCGAATCCTGGGGCGAGTATCAGCGCCAGGTGAAGGGCTTGGTCAATACCGGCGTCATCGACGATGCCACCCGCCTGTGGTGGGACTTGCGCCCCTCGGCACGCTTCCCGACCCTGGAGCTGCGCATTACCGATATCTGCACCCGGCTCGACGATACGATTGCGATTGCCACCCTCTACCGCTGCCTGCTGCGGATGCTGTGGCGTTTGCGCCGCTCCAACCAGCGCTGGCGGCTTTATGCGCGCATGCTGATTTCCGAAAACCGCTGGCGCGCGCAGCGCTATGGGCTGGAAGAAGGTTTGGCCGATTTCGGCAAGGGCACCATCGTGCCCTTCTCCGACCTGTTGGAAGAGATGATCGAACTGTGCGCCGAAGACGCCGCCCATTTCGGCTGCACCGCCGAACTTCTGTCGGCGCGCACCATCCTCGCACGCGGCACCAGCGCCGACCGGCAGCGCAGCGTGTTCCAGGCGGCGCTCGCGGGCGGGGCGGCGAAGGACGAGGCGCTGAAGGCGGTCGTCGATCATCTCATTGCGGAGACGGTGATGGGGGTCTGAGCCCCCTCAATCCACAATAAACAGCACCGCGCCCGTCCGGGTTGCCGACCGATGCGCCGCGTCGCCGAAGTCGGAGACTTGGTAGCTCATCCCGGCGGTCAGCAGAAATGTTCGGCCATCCTTCAACTCGGTCTCCAACTCACCGCTCACCACATAGAGAATATGGCCCCGGTCGCACCAATGGTCGGCCAGATAACCAGGGGAATAGGTCACTTGGCGAATACGGATATCGCCCAGGGTGAAGCTGCGCCATTCGGCGGTGCCCGTCTCGCCGGTATGGTGCGTCGGCGGCACTTGGTGCCAGTCGGTGACGGTGAAGGGCAGCGGCGGTAGTTCCATAATCGCTCTCCAGAACTCGAACAGGCGCAGCGTCGCGCGGGCGGCAGGGGTCCGTCAAAGGTAAACCTGTCTCCCGGACAATTGTTCCCCTAGCCGTTCGCCAGTGCCGCCCCTATCTGTGAAGCCCGATTTCTGAGGAGCCGATTATGGACGACACCACCCGCACCGAGCTTGAAGCCGCCGCTTTTCGCCGCCTTGTGCAGCATTTGCGTGAGCGCACCGATGTGCAGAATATCGATTTGATGAATTTGGCGGGTTTCTGCCGCAACTGCCTCTCCAAATGGTATCGCGCCGCCGCTGAGGAAAAAGGCGTTGCGTTGAGCGACCCAGAAGCGCGGGAAATCGTCTATGGCATGCCCTATGAGGAGTGGAAAAAGCTGCACCAGCCGGAAGCCTCGCCGGAGCAGATGGCGGCATTTGCCGCAGCAAATCCGCAACACTAATCATGCTGCACATGCGTCCCTGTGAGGGCAGGGGCGCAGGGAAAGCAGAATCCAAACTGTATCCAATCCGCTATGCTCTGAGCACTTGAGCAGGACAG
>NZ_LAJY01000487.1 GCF_000963705.1 Elstera litoralis
GGCTGAGAATTTTGATAATTCCGGCTGAGGCCAGTGTAACGGGTACTTCACCCATCTCGGTATTCAGGTGAGGAATTGTTTTAGGTTGTGCGAGATTGGCGATGCGGCGCGCACGGGTGATCGCAAGAGGATTTTCTGAGTCTTCTGACAGTATTTTAAGAGCCTCTTGTATCTGCGTGTAAGGTTCTTGCTTCTCATAGAGCCAGTTTGTTAGGTCAATTAGATAGCCATTAATTTTAATTCGGCTCTCTCGAAGAAAAATTCCATTAATATTTGCGTTTATATTGTTAATGCTAAACGGTGTTTCCGGCGAGCCATTCCGAATCTCATCGAGCTCATAAATTGAACAGAGCGCAGTTTTATTTGAAGGACGAATGGGGTCATAAATAGAAATTTTATTTCCTATTCCAAGATAAATCAGAGGGCCACCAATGTTTGGAAAATCAGTTCGGCTTCCTCCTTTATCGCTCGCCCATGTCAAGCCGCGACGATTGAACTCTAATTTTTTCCCTTCTGTATCAGAATAAAGTAGAGTTATTGATGGTTTCTGTTCAGCGGTTTCGCTTTTCTCTGGTTCTTTGACCAGTATTTCCTCCCCAAACGCCTCTTCCGTCAGCGCGAACCACACCGCATCCAGAATAAAACTCTTCCCCAGGCCATTATCGCCGGTAATGACCGTCAGCCGTTCCGCAAACTCGACCTCCATTTCGGGGGCCGGGCCGACGCCTTTGAGGGAGAGTTTTTTCAGCATGGGGTCTCTCGCTATTCCGCTTCCGCTAGATTCGTCACCAGCACCTTATCGACCCGCCGCCCGTCCATATCCATCACTTCCAGAATGAAGCTGTCGAGCGCCACCCGGTCGGCGGGTTCGGGGATGCGTTTCAACTGCGACATGATGAAGCCGCCCAAGGTTTGCACATGGGCCTCGTCGGCGCCGGGGAAATCCTGGATGCCGGTGACGGCGTGGACTTGGCTCAGCGCCATCATCCCGTCCATCAGCCAGGAGCCGTCGTCGCGCTGCACCCAGGCCGGGTCTTCATTGGGGTCGGAAACCGAGAGATCGCCGCCGAACAGCGCTTCGAGCAGGTCGGCGGGCGTTACCAGCCCTTGCAGATCGCCATATTCATCGACGATCAGGGCAAGGTCTTCGCCCGATTGGCGGAACTGGTCCAGCACTTTCAGCGCGGGGGCGGTTTCGGGGATATAGAGCGGCTGGCGCAGGGCCGAGCGCAGGTCCAGCCCGCCGCCCGCCAGCGCTTTTGCCAGCAGATCCTTCACCCGCACTATCCCGACGATATTATCGGGCGCGCCATCGACAACGGGAAAGCGCGAATAGCGGCTGGCTTGCAGGGCGGCGAGCCAATCTTCCGGCGTTTGCGCGAGGTCCAAGACTTCGAGCTGCGTGCGCGGCGTCATCAGCGCCGACACGCGCCGGTCGCCGAGGCGCAGGGTTTGATCGACGATCTGTTGTTCGGCGGCGTCGAAATGGCCGGAGGCCGCGCCTTCGCGCATTAGGTGGCGCACTTCCTCGTCGCTCACCGCATCGGCCCCGCTCTCTTGGCCGGGGATCAGGCGTAGGATGAGGGTTGTGCAGAGCGAGAGCAGCCAAATAGCGGGGCGGGCAACGCGGCTTGTCAGCAGCAGCACGCCCGACAGCGCGGCGGCAATCCGTTCGGGGTAGGTGAGGCCCAGGCGTTTTCGGCACCAACTCGCCCAGCACCAAGCTGACGAAGGCAATGCCGATCACCACCAGCCCGAAGCCAAGGCTATCGGCATAGGGCGCAAGAACGGGGCTTTGCGCGAAGAGCGCCGCGACATCGCCCGACAGCGCATCGCCGCCGAAGGCCCCGGTGATGATCGCCACGAGCGTAATGCCGATTTGCACTGTGGAGAGAAGATCGGTCGGCCGTTCGGCCAGAACCAAGGCGCGGCGCGCGCCCGCGCTGGTTTTCGCCAAGCGTTGCAGCCGGGCTTTACGCGCCGAAACAACCGCCATTTCGCCCATCGCGAACAGGCCGTTCACCAGAATGAGCACGAAAATGAAGAGAAGTTTCAGAATCATCGCCGCGTCTCCCCAAAAGAGGGGGCGCGATGGGAGGGGAGGATCAGGCGCGGTCGCCTGGGACTGTCGGAGGACATTGGGTCCGGTTCTAAAGTTGCACGTTTTTCCAGTCTACACTGGAAAGGCCGCGCTTCGCCAGAGGGTCAGGCCAGTTTCAACAGGGCGGCGACGAGCAGCAGCAGCAAAAGCGTTTCGGCCACCATCAATCCCACGGCGCGGCCCCCGACTTTCGACAGGGCTTGCAGCGAGGTTTTCACCCCCAAGGCGGCAATCGAGAGCGTAATGCACCAGCGCGAGGCATCGCCCATGAACGCCCCTACGGGCACCGGCACGAGGCCGATACTATTGGCGATGACGATGGCGATGAAGCCGAGCAGAAACATCGGCACCAGTGGCGCTTTTTTGGCCGAACCGCCCGCGTCGGCAATCGTCTCGCCCGGCGGGACGAGGCGCACCAAGAGGGCGATGCCGACGACGGTCGGCACCAGCAGCGCCACGCGCCAGAGTTTGATGATCGTCGCCGTATCGCCCGTCTCGTGGCTCACGCTATAGCCCGCGCCCACCACCTGCGCGACATCGTGGATCGTGCCGCCCAGGAAAATGCCGGTATCGGTCGCGTCGAAGCCGAACAGCCGCGCGATCACTGGATAGAGCACCATCGCCACTGTGGAGAGGGTCGTGACGCCGATAATGGTGAAGGCGGTATCGCGCTCGTGGTTCGGATAGCGCGGCAGCACGGCGGAAATCGCCGCCGCCGCCGAAGCCCCGCAAATCGCGGTCGCCCCCGCCGACAGAATCCCGAAGCGCTGGCGCAGTCCCAACACCCGCGCGGCGACCAGCCCGAAACCAATCGTGATGACCACGGCGGCGGCAATCCCCACCAACGAATGCCAGCCCAGCGCCGAAATTTGCTCCAACGTAATCCGCCCGCCCAAGAGGGCCACGCCAAGCCGCAAAATCGAGCGCGACGAAAAAGCGATGCCTTCGGCAAAGCGCACATCACTGGAGAGGAAGTTAAACGCCATGCCGAGCAGCAGCGCATAGAGCACCGCCGGCCCGCCCTGACTGGCCGCAACGAAACTCGCCGCGAGCGCTAGCGTCAGGCTCAGCAAAAAGCCGGGGAAGAGTTGGCGCAGGCGGGGCAGCGAAAACGGCATTATCCGGCTCGGAAAATCACAGAAGCCTAGCGGGAATAACCGCGCTGATGCGTCACGTCAAGCTCGCTGACATGGCAGGGCAGTGGCGTTATCCGAGAGGGCTTTCGCCCTCTCGGGCTCTCCCAACCAGGGCCGACGGCCCTGGACCCGTGTTCCCTTAATATTCCTAGCGAGGTAGGGGATATCAATGCTGAGTAATGAAAATGGGATTGCCAAGGGACAAGTCCCTTGGCTGGGGTGTCGGGGCAAAGCCCTGACAGATCAATGCTTGAAGTGGCGAAGCCCCGTGAACACCATTGCCGCGCCCGCAGCATCGGCAGCGGCGATCACTTCCGCGTCGCGTTTGGAGCCGCCGGGTTGAATGGCGGCGGTAACGCCGGCTTTCAGGCAGACTTCGAGGCCGTCGGGGAAGGGGAAAAAGGCG
>NZ_LAJY01000488.1 GCF_000963705.1 Elstera litoralis
CAAAATTTATGCCAAGCAATTTTCATAAAAACCCTGATTTCTACTTTGCGTTTTGCGTTTAAATTTTGCAGTCTGCAAATTAAACTTCGGGTTCTGCGGCACATATTGCAAAAAACCAACCGCATTTTCCGCCCTGGGTCTTGGCATGAAAATTGGTCCTAGCAGCCTATCAAGCATCACAGCCGAGACGTACCGCTATGCCAGCATCCCCTCTCTATCGCCCCCTTGCGGACGAAAACCCGCCTCGCCCAACCGTCTGCATCTATGGCGCCGACGAGGCGCTACGCCGGGTTCTGAAGGATATCGGGTATCAGTGCATCATGCTGCCCGATCCTGGCGCCGCCCTCCCCGCAACCGGAAAGCCACCCATCGCCGTTTTTCGTGAATTACTCCTCCGGAACGAAGCGGAGAATGCGACCGTTGAACCGGGTCATCCGCCCACGATCTTTACCACGGCAACCGATACCGTCGCGGATCGCCTCGCGGCCTTGCGCGCGGGCGGCTTAGGTTTCCTTGCCCGCCCCTATCAAATAGACGAGGTAGATCGTCTGATGCGGGTTGCCATCCGCCACGCGACCTCCGAACGCTCCCTGCGGCGGCTGATGATCGTCGAGGATGATGCCTCAATGGCGCGGCTGGTTTCGGGGTACCTCGGCCAGAAGGGCTATCAGGTCAAACATGTGGAAGATCCGATGCAACTGCTGGAAGCCCTCGCCAGCTTCCGCCCGGCGGCACTGCTTCTGGATTTAAATCTACCGCAGGTTTCGGGCGCGGAACTGGCCGCGATCATCCGCCAGTTCCCAACCTTCACGACCTTACCGATTCTCTTCCTCTCCGGCGAAACCGACTCGATGACCCAAATCCAAGCCTTACGCTGTGGGGCCGACGGGTTTTTATCCAAACCCATCCGCGCGAACGAACTCCTCGGGCGCATTGATGCGGTTCTAACGCGCCTAGAGGAGCTGGATCATCTCGTTCACCGCGACCATCTAACGGGCTTGCCGAACCGGCGCGCCTTCCTGCTCGAACTCGAACAGGCGCTTGCCAGCGCGCAGCGTACGCAGCGACCGTTGAGCTTGGCCATTATCGATGTGGACCATTTTAAGTCCATTAATGATACCTTCGGTCATCTCACGGGCGACCGGGTTCTGAAGCGGCTCGCCAATCACCTGCAAACCTCGCTGCGACGGGAAGATTATATTGGCCGCATTGGCGGCGAGGAATTTGCCATTCTGCTCCCCGGCGCTGATGTTAACGCCGCTATCGGTGTGCTTGATGCATCGCGCGCGAGTTGCAAGCGGGCGTGCGGGGGGCTGTTTCCGGAGATCGCCGGGGTCACTGCCCCACGCATGGTCAGCTTTAGTGGCGGTGTTATTGGCGTTACCGACTATGGTGATGCCGAAAATATGGCCGAATTCCTGCTCGACCGGGCCGACGAAGCGCTCTACCGGGCAAAAGCGGCCGGACGCGACCGGCTTGAACGGGGGTGAGTTTTTGGTAATCCCACCATTTTTAGGGGGATTACCGATTTAAGAGAATTTTACAAAAAAGATCATAATTATTTTGAAGAAATATTTTAATATTTTGATCTGACGCAGCCCTCGTCACAGCGGCGGAAGCAGTGCCCAGCCGTTTGGCCAAACTGATGGGATTGAAAAGGGCACCCAATTTGCCCTTCTGCCGAGAGATGATCTCTTCACTCTTTTGCTCGGAGTTGGGAAATAGTTTCCCAACGCTTCACCTGGGGATGGCCTGACGCAAGAGTTCCATGCGAAATACCCCCTCAATGAAAATCCCGGCTTTTCGGAATGATCTGCACGTCGCGCGGGTGGCGATGCGCGACAGGGCGGTAACCGGGAGACGCCGGGGTGTTTCCATTGCCGGAGAGCGCGAGTAAATCATCGCTGCGGTTTTCGAGATGGGCGGTCACAAGGTGCAGGATCGGCACCGCCCCCGTGTCACTGCGCTGGAGCTTGCCGCGCACCAGCAGCAGGCGCGACTGCATGAGCACCGGACGATAGGTTTTCATCACATCGGCCCAAACGACGGCGTTAACGATGCCGGTTTCGTCTTCAAGCGTGAGGAACACGACGCCCTTTGCGGTTCCGGGGCGCTGGCGAACGAGCACCAGCCCTGCGGTTGTGACGGGCGCGCCATCGGGTAGGGATGCAACTTCCGCTGCCGACAGCAGCCCCTCCCGGCGATAGGCCGCGCGCAGAAACGTGAGCGGATGATCCTTCAGCGACAGGCCGAGACTGCGGTAATCCTCGATCACCGCCTCGCTTTGGGGCGCGGTTGGCAGCATCGGCGCGGTTTCGCGGAACAGCGGCAGATCGTCAGCGGCCTTGGCAAACAGCGGCAGCGGCGCTTCGGCGGTGAGGGCTTTGGCGGCCCATAGGGCTTCCCGGCGGTTCAGACCCAAGGAGATGAACGCATCGGCATTCGCTAAGGCCTCGACCTGAGCGCGCGTCAGCCCTGCACGGTGCTGGACGGCTTCGACCGACTGGAACGGCCCGCGCGCGCGGGCTGCTAAAAGCCGGTCGGCCGCTGCTGCTCCGAACCCGTCAAGCAGCCGCAAGCAAGGCGCAAGGCAAAACCATAGGTTCCCGGCTCCAGCGTGCAATCCCACCCGCTGTCGTTCACATCCGCCGGGCGGACTTCGACCCCATGCTGACGGGCATCGCGCACCAATTGCGCGGGGGCGTAAAAACCCATCGGTTGGGAGTTCAGCAAGGCTGCGGCAAACACCGCCGGAAAATGGCACTTGAGCCAGGAGGAGACATAAACCAGCCGGGCGAAACTGGCGGCGTGGCTCTCCGGGAAGCCATAATCGCCGAAGCCTTTAATCTGATTAAAGCAGCGTTGCGCGAAAATCGGATCGTAGCCACGCGCGATCATCCGCGTGACCATTCTTTGCTCCAGGCTTTCAATAGTGCCGCGACGGCGGAAGGTCGCCATCGCATAGCGCAGTTCGTTTACCTCCTCAGGGCTGAACAGCGCCGCCACTTGGGCAATCCGCATGGCTTGTTCCTGGAACAGCGGCACGCCTTTGGTGCGCGACAGCACATATTCCAACTCTTTCACATCGCCATGCTCCGGCGCGGGGCGTGGATAGTCGATAGGCTCCTTGCCGTCGCGGCGACGCAAATAGGGGTGAACCATATCGCCCTGAATCGGGCCAGGGCGGACGATGGCGACTTCGATGACGAGATCGTAAAAGCAGCTCGGTTTTAAGCGCGGCAGCATGTTCATCTGTGCCCGGCTTTCGACCTGGAACACACCGATGGAATCCGCTCGGCATAGCATGTCGTAAACGGCGGGATCCTCGCGGGGCACGGTGGCAAGATCGTAGCGCTGGCCATAGTGCCGGTCGATCAAATCGAAGGCGCGGCGGATACAGGTGAGCATCCCCAGGGCCAATATATCGACCTTCAAAATCCCTAACGCGTCGATATCGTCCTTATCCCATTCGATAAAGGTGCGGTCAGCCATCGCGGCATTGCCGATGGGCACCATCTCTTCCAGCAAGCCGCGCGTGAGCACGAAGCCGCCGACGTGCTGCGATAGGTGCCGGGGGAACCCGATAATCTCGGTGGCAAGCCGCAACGCTTCGGCAAGGCGCGGCTCGGTCGGGTCGAACCCGGCTTGGCGGACTTGATCCTCGTCTACCCCGGTTCCCCAGGAGCCCCAGACCATCCCAGCGAGCGCGCGGGTGGTGTCTTCCGACAGGCCCATGACTTTGCCGACCTCGCCGATGGCGCTGCGCCCGCGATAGGTAATGAGGGTGGCGGCCAGCCCCGCCCGGTCGCGCCCATAACGCCGGTAGAGATATTGAATAATCTCCTCGCGCCGCTCGTGCTCGAAATCCACATCGATATCGGGCGGCTCCTTGCGGGCTTCGGAAATGAAGCGGTCGAACAGAACCTCGCTTTCATTCGGATCGACGCCGTGATGCCTAAGACAAAACAGACCGCCGAATTAGCCGCCGACCCGCGCCCCTGGCAGAGAATCCCTAAGCGGTTGGCTTCTTCGACGATGTCGTGAACCGTGAGGAAATAGGGCGCGAAGCCGAGTTTGCCGATCAAAGCAATCTCGCGCTTCAGAATATCGCGTACCTTCTCCGGCACGCCGTCCGGGTAGCGGGTTGCCGCCCGCTCCCAGGCCAGGCTCTCCAAATAGGCTTGCGGCGTTGAGCCCGCCGGGATCGGCTCGTCGGGATATTCATACTTGAGGCTATCAAGATCGAAGCGGCAGGCGTTGGCAATTTCCTGCGTGCGGGTGAGCGCCTGCGGATAGTCCTTGAACAGCGCCGCCATGAAAGCCGGGGATTTCAAATGGCGTTCCGCATTCGCAAACAGCCGGAACCCCGCCGCCTCGATCCGGCAACCTTCGCGGATGCAGGTCAGCACGTCCTGCAACGGGCGGCGGCTGGGGGTGTGATAATGCACATCGTTGACCGCCACCAGCGGCACCTCCGCCGCGTTGGCCTGAGCGGCAATCTCAGCTAAGCGCGCCTCAGCCCCAGCGGTGAGCAAATGCGTCGCCGCCAGCGATAGGCTGCCGGGATCGGCGAGGGTTTTCAGTCGTGTCACCCAATCGGCCTCGACGGGCGTTTCGGTGAGCGCGATCACGTGATGGCCGGTCAATACCCCGTCGAGATCCTGGGCAAACAGCAGGCACTCCCCCTTCACCGCGCGCCGTTTCCCCAGCGTCAGCAGGCGGCAGAGGCGCGCGTAGGCGGCCCGGTCCTGCGGGTAGACCAGCAGCGACGGTGCGTCTTGCAGGTCCAACCGGCACCCCGGCAGAAAGCGAATTTTCCGCTCGCGCGCGGCGAGATGGGCGCGCACGACCCCGGCGAGGCTATTGCGGTCGGTCAGGCCAAGCGCGTTCTGGCCCAAGCTTCCGCCGTTTCCACCAACTCCTTCGGATGGCTTGCGCCGCGCAAGAAACTGTAATTGCTGGTGACCTGAAGCTCGGCATAGGCGCTCATGGAAAGACCCCATGTAGAAACCAAGGGCCGGGTTTATCGGCGGGGCGGGTCTGGAACAGCCAGAAGCGCCCGCCGTTGGTATCTTCCACCCGCCAATAGTCGCGCGCCGGGGCAGCGGGGCGGTGCCACCATTCGGGCGCGATCCGCTCCGGCCCTTCGGCATGGTGGATAATGTGCGTGCGGTTCTGCCAGGTGAAGGCACGCACCCCGTCGCCGCCAATCGGCTGCGGCGGGCGGTAAAGCAGCATCGGACGCGGCAGTTGTGGCCCCTCGATGAGAACGGGTTCGGCGAGCGGATCAACGCGCTCCCCCGCCC
>NZ_LAJY01000489.1 GCF_000963705.1 Elstera litoralis
GTTCGACGCGCAAAGCACGTCGGGGACGGGTTTGGGCGGTAGCCCATCAGAAATCGGCCTATCTACCCCCGCCCCCGATAAGACGGCACCGCCTGATCCGGCACCCACACCCCGTCCGGCGCGGGGCCTGTTTGGTAGAACACGTCGATGGGAATGCCGCCGCGCGGATACC
Source organism: Elstera litoralis (assembly GCF_000963705.1). GTDB lineage: Bacteria > Pseudomonadota > Alphaproteobacteria > Elsterales > Elsteraceae > Elstera > Elstera litoralis. The sequence continues at coordinate 173 of NZ_LAJY01000489.1, forward strand.
AATAACCGCCGATCCGCAGCCATTTCGGCTGGATCGTGGCGACCAGCCGCCGGGCGATGCCGACGGTGCAATCCTCATGGAACGCCCCGTGATTGCGAAAAGACGTGAGGAAGAGCTTCAGCGACTTGCTCTCCACCAGCAACCCGCCGGGAATATAGTCGATGACCAAATGGGCGAAATCGGGCTGCCCGGTGAGCGGGCACAGGGAGGTGAACTCGGGCGCAACAAAGCGCACGACGTAATCCACATCCTGCGTGTTGGGAACGGCCTCCAACACCGCCGCGTCGGGGCTTGCGGGTTGGGCGGTTGCCTGCCCGAGTTGGGTCAGTCCAGAATATTTATTCGTCATGATGCCCTGACTATAGCGGGCCGATGCGGCCTGACAAGGCCCCTGCCCGCCCTTATCGTCAACCGCCCCCTTGACCCACGCCGCTAAAGCCGATAGCCGAAGGGTTTCGAAAGCCCATCCTCATCCAAGGAGAAAACCCGTGGCGCAGTTGCAGCCGGTACGCGGAACCCATGATCTTCTGCCCGAAGACGCGCGCCGACACCGCCATGTGGCCGAAACCGCTCGTTTGATCGCCGGGCGCTACGGGTTCGAGGGCATGGCGACGCCGATTTTCGAGTTTGTCGACGTTTTCGCCCGCACCGTCGGCGAAACCTCCGATATCGTCTCGAAGGAAATGTATGTCTTCACCGATCGCGGCGGGGAAACCCTCGCGCTGCGGCCCGAAGGCACGGCGGGCGTGGTGCGCGCGCTGATTTCCAATAGCCTCACGCAATCCTTGCCGTTCAAGGCCTTCTACTACGGCCCGATGTTCCGCTACGAGCGCCCGCAGAAGGGCCGCCTGCGCCAGTTCCATCAAATCGGCGTGGAGTTGATCGGCCCGGCGACGCCGCTGGCCGATGTGGAAGTGATTACGGCGGGCGCGGATATTCTCGAAGCCCTCGGGCTGCTGGACCGGGTGCTGCTGCACATCAATACCCTGGGCGATGCCGAAAGCCGCACGGCTTACCGCGCCGCGCTGGTCGAGTATTTCTCGGCGCATAAAGATAGGCTCTCGGAAGATAGTCTCGCCCGGTTAGAAAAAAACCCGCTGCGCATTCTCGATTCCAAGGACGAGGGCGATAGGGCGCTGGTGGCGAACGCCCCCTTGTTCGGTGACTATCTAACCGAGGCCGCCCAAACCTTCTTCAAAGCCGTCACCGATGGGCTAACCGCCGCCGGAATCGCCTTCAAACACGATCCATTGCTGGTGCGCGGGCTCGATTACTATTGCCATACCGCCTTTGAATTCGTGACCACCGACCTCGGCGCGCAAGGCACCGTTCTGGCGGGTGGGCGCTACGATGGGTTGGTGGAGCAGATGGGCGGCCCTGCCACGCCCGGCGTCGGTTGGGCCGCTGGCGTGGAGCGCTTGGCGATGCTGGCGACCGAGCCGCCCGCCCCGCCGCGTGCCCTCGCCTTAATCGCCCTGGGCGAGGCCGCCGAACAGGCTGCGATTCCGCTCGCCCGCTCGTTACGCCGCGCCGGAATCGCCGTCGATCTCGGCTATAGCGGCAATATGAAAAAGCGCCTCGCCCGCGCCAATAAAATCAACGCGCGCTTTGCCGTGATTTTGGGCGACGATGAACTCGCGCAGGGCGTGGCGCAATGGCGCGATTTAGATGAAGGCGCGCAAGGGCCGGTTCCGCTCTCGGAACTGGTGGGCTATGCCCGCGCCGCGTTTCGGGAATAAGGGTAGCTGGTCATGAGCATGGAAGAAAAACTGGCGCGGCTAACGCAGCGTCATAAAGACCTCAACGAGTTGCTCGCCCAAGAAGGGCTTGACCCGGCTGAAATGGCGAAGCTCTCGAAGGAATATTCAGACCTCACGCCCATCGTCGAGAAGATCGGGGAATTAACCGAAGGTCAGCAGGAACTCGCCTCGCTCGCGGCCATGTCGGAAGATATGAGCCTTGACGCCGAAATGCGCGATTTTGCGATGCAGGAGTTCCACGATCTCAAGGATCGCCTGCCCGCACTGGAGCGGGCGCTCTATATCGAGTTGCTCCCCAAAGATGCGGCGGACGAAAAGAACGCTATTCTCGAAGTCCGCGCGGGCACCGGCGGGGAGGAAGCCGCGCTGTTCGCCTCCGTCCTGTTCCGCATGTACCAGCGCTACGCCGAACTCCACGGCTGGCGCTTCGAGGTGATGGATGTCGCCGATACCGGCCTGGGCGGGCTCAAGGAAGCCAGCGCCTCCATTACCGGGCGGGGGGTGTTCGCGCGCCTGAAGTTCGAATCGGGCGTTCACCGCGTCCAGCGGGTGCCGGAAACCGAAAGCTCGGGCCGAATTCATACCTCCGCCGCCACGGTCGCCGTGTTGCCGGAAGCCGAGGAAGTCGATATCCACATCGACGAAAAAGACCTGAAGATCGACGTCTACCGCTCCTCCGGCCCCGGTGGCCAGTCGGTGAACACCACCGACAGCGCGGTGCGCATTACACACTTACCGTCGGGTTTGGTCGTTATCCAGCAGGATGAAAAATCCCAGCATAAGAATAAGGCGAAAGCGCTGAAAGTGCTCCGTGCCCGGCTCTATGATGCCGAGCGCCGTCGTCAAGACGATATTCGCGCCGCCAACCGTAAAACCCAGGTCGGCAGCGGGGATCGCTCGGAGCGCATCCGCACTTATAACTTCCCGCAGGCCGCGTCACCGATCATCGCATCAATGTGACCCTCTATAAGATCGATAAGATCCTCAACGGCGAAGCGCTCGATGAAATGATCGAGGCGCTGATTACCGAAGATCAGGCCGAACGGCTTGCCGAAATCGCCTGATCCCCAGGAAGGGCCTGATCCGCAAGACCTGTGGCGAGCGGCAACCCGCCGCTTGACCGAGGCGGGGATCGACGGTGCGCGGCTGGATGCGCGCCTGCTGCTGGAGGCGGCGTTCGACTGGAAGCCCCACGCCCTCACTCTGGGAACGCCAGCGGTTTCGGCAGAAGGGCTGGCCCGGTTGGAGGGGTTTATCGTCCGCAGGTTAGCGCACGAGCCCGTCAGCCGTATTCTGGGCCTGCGCGATTTTTGGTCGCTGCCGTTCAGGATTTCCCCGGCGACGCTGGACCCGCGCCCGGATTCGGAAACCTTGGTGCAAGCCGTCCTGGACCGGACGGAGCGCGCCGCGCCGTTGCGCCTGCTCGATCTCGGCACCGGCAGCGGCTGCCTGCTGATCGCCTTGCTCGCCGAACGCCCGCAGGCGTGGGGCGTGGGGCTCGACCGCGCCCCTGCGGCAGCGGCCCTGGCCCAAAGCAATGCCGCGTCGCTCGGCGTTGGCGGGCGGGCGGCGTTTGCGGCGGGTGATTGGACAGAAGCCCTAACTCAAATGCCGACCGGGCGCTTCGACGTGATCCTCTCCAACCCCCCCTATATTCCGCTGGGCGACCGGGCCATGCTTGCGGCGGACGTGCGCGACTATGACCCGGCGCTAGCGCTGTTCGGCGGCGTCGATGGGCTCGATCCGTACCGGCGCTTTGCGGTGGACCTCCAGGCTTTTCTGGTGCCGGGGGGGCTGCTGGCGCTCGAAATCGGCTGGGATCAGGGGGCGGCGGTTCAGGCGCTCTTGCAACAGGCGGGCTGGTGCGCTGTGACCTGTTTACCCGATCTCGGCGGGCGCGACCGAGTGATTGTTGCTTATTCGCCACAAATTGAGCCGTTTTGCGACGCGCCCCGGTAGAAAACAGTTGGAAATTCCGGGGGCTGCGTCTAGGGTCAGATTGTTCCGGCATTCAGTGATCTTAGATCACGCGCGGATCAGGGTCGCTGACGCGCCTGATCTTTGCATCTTCCCAGTCAGGCGGGGGAGACGCACCGGGGGATACCATGAAAATTGGTTTCCCGTGGAACTGGAACCCCAGGTCATTGGATGAATAAGCAGCCAAAAACCCTGCCGAGAAACATACTGCCAAGAAACGGGTACCATGAGACAAGGTCCGCAGATTAAGCGTCCCCGGGGACGAAGCCAAGGCGGCTATCAGGGCAATAGCAATCAGAGCAATGGCGGGAGCGGCAATAATAATAACCGCAAGCCAGGCTCGGCACGGCATCAAACCTTCGATAGCAATGGCCCCGATACGCGCGTGCGCGGCACCGCCATTCAAGTTTACGAAAAATATAT
>NZ_LAJY01000049.1 GCF_000963705.1 Elstera litoralis
ATCGCCGAAGGGTTCGATATAGGACGGCTGGCGTACATTTCACAGCCCAGCCTCTCAAACGAAAAACGGCCCGCCCTTTCAGGCGAGCCGCTCCCCGAACGCTGTTACCCGTCGAACTACGAAGCGAGGCTCCGCAGCACATACGGCAGAATCCCGCCGTGGCGGTAATATTCGACCTCATCGAGCGTATCGATGCGGCTCAGCACCTGGATGACTTCCACCGTGCCATTGGCGCGGGTGAGGGTGACGGTCAGGTCTTGGCGCGGCTTCAGGCCCGCTTCGACGCCGGAAATATCGAAGACTTCCGTGCCATCGAGGCCGAGGGTCTGGCGGGTCATGCCGTCTTTGAACTGGAGCGGCAGAATGCCCATGCCGACCAGATTCGAGCGGTGAATACGCTCGAAGCTTTCGGCAATAACGGCCTTCACGCCCAGCAGCAAGGTGCCCTTCGCCGCCCAGTCGCGGCTGGAGCCCGTGCCATATTCCTTACCGGCAACGATAACGAGCGGCGTGCCTTCGGCCTTATACTTTTGCGCCGCATCGTAGATGAACATCGGCTCGCCGGTCGGCTGGAAAACGGTGACGCCGCCGCTGGTGCCGGGGGCCATTTCGTTCTTCAGGCGGATATTGGCAAACGTGCCGCGCATCATGACTTCGTGATTGCCCCGGCGCGCGCCGTAGCTGTTGAAGTCGATCGGGCGGACCTGATGTTCCAGCAGATAGGCACCGCCGGGGCTGTCTTTCTTAATCGAACCGGCCGGGGAGATATGGTCGGTCGTGATCGAATCGCCCAAGATCGCCAGCGGACGCGCCTTGCGGATATCCGACACCGCGCCGGGCTCCTTCGCCATGCCGACGAAATAGGGCGGGTTCTGAACATAGGTGCTGCCGCCGTCCCACACATAGGTTTCGCCCGTGGTGGTTTCGATCGCGCGCCATTCGTCCGGCCCGTGGAAAACGTTGCCGTAGCGGGCTTTAAACATTTCCGAGGTCAGGCTGGCTTCGAGCGCCGCCTGAATGTCGGCGTTCGACGGCCAAATATCCTTGAGGTAGACCGGCTGCCCATCCTTGCCCGTACCGAGCGGATCGGTGGCGACATTTACCGTCATCGTGCCGGCGAGGGCATAGGCGACGACCAGCGGCGGCGAGGCGAGGTAGTTTGCCTTCACGTGCGGGCTGATGCGGCCTTCAAAGTTGCGGTTGCCCGACAGAACGGCGGCGACGGTGAGATCGCCCTTTTCCACAGCGGCGGCAATCGGATCGGCCAGCGGGCCGGAGTTGCCGATACAGGTGGTGCAACCATAGCCTACCAGATTGAAGCCGAGCTTATCGAGATAGGGGGTCAGGCCCGCCTTATCGAGATAATCGGTGACGACCTGGGAGCCGGGAGCGAGCGAGGATTTTACCCAGGGCTTGCGCTCCAGGCCGAGTTCCACGGCCTTTTTCGCCAGCAAACCGGCGGCAATCAGCACGCTCGGGTTCGAGGTATTGGTGCAGGAGGTGATGGCGGTGATGACCACATCGCCATCGGTCAGCTCGTAGTTGGAGCCTTCCACGGCCACCTTGCGCACGGCAGGAACGCCCGAATCGGTCAGGGTCTTGCTGAAGCTGGTATTGGCATCGCTCAGCAGCACGCGGTCTTGCGGGCGCTTCGGCCCGGCCATCGACGGCAGCACCGAGGCGAGATCGAGTTCCAGCGTCGTCGTGAACACCGGGTCCGGCGTCGTGGCATCGCGCCACATGCCTTGGGCCTTGGCATAGGCTTCCACCAGCTTCACGCGGGCAGGCTCGCGGCCAGTGAAATTGAGGTAGCGGATGGTTTCGGCATCGATGGGGAAGAAGCCGCAGGTGGCGCCATATTCCGGGGCCATATTGGCGATGGTGGAGCGGTCGGCCAGCGACAGGTGATCGAGGCCCGGCCCGTAGAATTCGACGAACTTGCCGACAACGCCGAGCTTGCGCAGCATCTGCGTGACGGTCAGCACCAAATCGGTCGCGGTCGCGCCTTCCGGCAGCTTGCCGGTGAGCTTGAAGCCGACGACATCGGGCACCAGCATCGAAACCGGCTGGCCGAGCATCGCCGCTTCCGCTTCGATCCCGCCGACGCCCCAACCGAGCACCGCGAGGCCGTTGACCATCGTCGTGTGGCTATCGGTGCCGACGCAGGTATCGGGATAGGCCACCGTCTTACCGTCTTCCGTCGCGGTCCACACCACTTGCGCCAGATATTCGACGTTCACCTGATGGCAAATGCCGGTGCCGGGCGGCACGACGCGGAAATTATTGAAGGCCGATTGGCCCCAGCGCAGGAAGGCGTAGCGTTCGTGATTGCGCTCGAACTCCAGCTTCACATTATCGGCAAACGCGTGCTCGGTGCCGAAATTATCGACCATCACCGAGTGATCGATGACCAGATCGACCGGCGAGAGCGGGTTGATCTTCTGCGGATCGCCGCCGAGGGCCACCATCGCATCGCGCATCGCCGCCAAATCGACCACGGCGGGAACGCCGGTGAAATCCTGCATCAGCACGCGCGCCGGGCGGTAGGCGATTTCCTTTTCCTCGCCGGACGGCTGCCAATCGGCCAGCGATTTGACATCGGCGACGGAAACCGTGCGCTCGTCCTGGTAGCGCAGCAGATTTTCCAGCAGCACTTTCAGCGACATCGGCAGGCGGGTCACATTCGTGTGACCGGCTTCCACGAGGGCGGCGAGGCTGAAATAATCAAAGGAAACGCCATCGACGCTGAGCGTGCGACGGGTTTTGAGCGTGTCGATTCCGACGGTCACGGGAGTTCTCCGTTCTTGTTGCGGGTTCAGTCGCGGCAGCAGTCGAACCCAACCCTTCCAATCGGCGAGTGTACGCGGGATCGATGACAGAACAAGACGGAAGAACTGGGGGGTTCCCCTAGTTTTTCTTATGATGCCGTTGCCCGCGCCACGCAAAGCCCGCCGCCACGCTCGCAAGCGCCAGCAAACCCGCGCCAATGGCGAAAATCGCCTCATAGGCTTGGGTTGCGGCAAACAACAGCGCAAAACCCTGGCCTGCGAGGGCTTGGAAGGCCGAGAAAATCAGCGTGAGTTTCCGCCACGCGCCGCGATGGGCGTCCGCCCCTACCAATTCTAGGGCAACGCCCGAGGTGAGCATCGCCGCGCCGGGCGTTGCCGCGCCGACGATGAGGCTCGAAATCACCAGGGCGGGCAGCGACGCCGAAAACAAGGGCAGGGCAATCGCCAGCGCCTTTGCCCCCAGCATCAGGGTCAAGGCGGCGCCAAAACCGATCTTATCGGCCAACCGTCCGAGCAACAGCACGCCCAAGGCCGCCCCGATGCCGAAGAGAACCCAAAAATAGCCGCCGACTGCGACGCCGTGCCCCAGGCCGCGCGCGATGTAATCGACCCAAAAGACCGTATGGGGAATGAAGCCCATCGCGTCCCCAGCGTAGGCGGCGGCAAGGCAGAGCAATGGTAGCGTCCAGCGCGGCCCCGGCCCACTCGGCAGCGCCGCCGCTTGGGATTTCAATGTTGGAGGTTTCTCCGGCCACCCGGACCAGGCCGGAATCCACAGCAGCAGCGCCAAGACCGCAAGCCCCAGCCACGCCGCGACGATATCGATTTGCGCCAACCAGGGCACGACGGTCCCGGCGAGAATAATCCCAATCCCGATGCCGCAGAACACGAGCCCGCTGATCGTGCCGCGCCGGGATACCGGCACTTGGCTGAGCAAGGCCGAGGGGGCGAGAATCAGAATGAGCGCGCCGGCGATTCCCGTCAGCATCCGCCAGGGCGCGAGCCAAATGAGTCCCCACTCCGGCCCCCAGTTCGGAATCCCCGCCAGCGTCGCCAGCAGCACCGCGCCGACCGAAGCGCGCAGCACAAAGCCGACGCCATAGCGGTCCGCGAGCCGCAGCGCCATCAAGGAGCCCAGAAAATAACCGATAAGGTTCGCTGCGCCCAACCACACAGCCTGCGGGCCAGTGAAGAGACCGGCGGCGACCAAGGCGGGGATCAGCGGCGTAAAAGCAAAGCGCCCGATGCCGTGGCCGACGATCAGCGTCGCCATGCCGGGCAGGGCCTGCCGAAAGGCCGAAATTTGCGGAGGAAGAGCCGTCATCAGCCGGTGGAAGCGCGCGGGCGGGCGCGCCCCAATCGCCTAAGACCGGCGGTTACGCATCGTCCCGCTCAACTTTTTCCAGGAACCGCGCCGCGCGCGTCAAAGCTTCCTGAAAATGAACCGTGCGAACCGGGGCCGCGACGGTAGAGCGGGCATGCATCAACAAATAGCCGAGTTGATGCTTCATCATATCGGCATTTTCCAAGTGGCGCGCCAGGGTCATCAGGTAATCGTAAAGTTCCTGATCCTGGTGCTTCTCATACATCGCCGACGCTTTGGTGTAGAGTTCTTCGAGCGCCTTGTTCATTTTTTTAACCCTCCCGCGTGTACCGGCCCGATATTATGACCTATCGGACCCGGCTAAAAGCGTGCGCGCTTGTGCGGCGCAACACAAAAACCCTGCCGGAATCCCTCCCCCCTGGCAAGGGGGTTTGACGGGCACGGCATGCATTATCAAACTTCGGTAATAAAACGCGTCATACGCGACTAAAACCCGCGCTTCGAATAGAAAAACCCTCGGAAGCTTGCTAGGATTTCGGGCATGGCCAAGGGTTTAAGTTTCTTTGCGGGCGGATTATGGGGGTTGGCTGGCGTGATCGGCGCGGGCAGCCTTGGGCTTATTCTGGCCGATCAGAATGGCCTGCTCGCGCCCGCCACCCAGCTTTGAGCCTTGTCCCGCCCAGCTTTGCGGAAACCGCGCTTCCGCTGCCGGAAGTCGAACCGCTGCTGTCGCTCGCGGGTCCCCCGCCACCGCCCGTCGTGATTCCCATCGAGTTCG
>NZ_LAJY01000490.1 GCF_000963705.1 Elstera litoralis
CGGAACATGTGGACTTCCTGCGCGTCGGCGCGGATTCGATGCTGCACGTCAATGTTCCCGTGCATTTCATCAATCAGGAAAAGTCGCTTGGTATCAAAAAAGGCGGTCTGCTGAATATCGTTCAGCATACGGTCGAAATTGAAGTCAATGCCAACGACATTCCCGACCATCTGACGGTCGATCTGCTCAACATCGACATCAACGGTTCCGTTCATGTCTCGATGCTGCAAATCCCGGCAGGGGCCAAGCTTGTGGGCGGCGAGCGCGATTTCACTATCGCGACCATCGTTCCGACCAGCGGCGGCGACGCCTAAAGCCTAAGGCGAAGCGATTCTCATGGCGGCCCCTTGGATTCTTGTCGGTCTCGGCAACCCAGGGGGCCACTATGCCCGCAATCGCCATAATATCGGCTTTCTCGCGATTGATGAGATTGCCCGGCGCTATAATTTTACGCCATTCCGGCCGACCAAGTTTCAAGGCGATCTCGCCGAAGGCAGCCTCGACGGCGTTAAATGCCTGTTGGTGAAGCCGACCACTTATATGAATCTCTCTGGCGATTGCGTCGGCGCGATTATGCGCTTTTTCAAAATCCCGCCCGAGCAGTTGATCGTGTTCCACGACGAGTTGGAACTGCCCGCCAGCAAGTTCCGCGTTAAGCGCGGCGGCGGCCACGCGGGACATAACGGCCTGAAATCCCTCGACGCCCATTGCACGCCCGACTATTGGCGCGTCCGCCTCGGTATCGGCCATCCCGGCGATAAAGCCCGCGTGACCGCCCATGTCTTGAGCGATTTCGCCAAGGCCGACGAGGCGTGGCTCTCGCCGCTGCTGGACGCCGTGACCGATGCCATTCCGCTGTTCGTTACGAAGACGGAACGGGAATTTACCGAAAGCGTTTCGCGGAAACTCACCCCGCCGAAGCCGCCCAAACCTGC
>NZ_LAJY01000491.1 GCF_000963705.1 Elstera litoralis
CGTCAGAAGAGCAAGGGCCGCGAGTGCAACCGCGCCACGCGCCACCCCCACCAAACTCAGCGCGGGAACGCCCAGGATCACCAGCGTCGCGATCCCGGCGAAAGCCGCAATCGGCCACCAGCAATAGGGAATCGGCGCGGCTTTGCGCCCGAGATGGAGGAAAAGCGCGATCCGGCTGCCGTGCGCCGCCAGCGTCGCCACAATCGCCATCGCTTCGGGCGCAATCACGCCATTCAACGGCGCGATCAGCAGATAGCCGATGAGCGCGACTCCCGCGCCCAGCCAATTGACCAAGAACGGTTTTGCCCCCGTCTGCCCCAGATAGCAGCCAACATTCAGCAGGCTTGCGGCTTCGTTCAGGGCAATCGCGAGCGCGAGCGGCGCGATCCAACGGCCTGCGGCATGAAAACTCGGCGGGGTGAGCGCTTCCACCAGCAGCGGGCCGAGCAAGCTGGTGGTGGCAACGGCCAAGGTGAGAAGCAGCAACCCCGCCCCCACCGCCTGTGCCGACCGGCCACGCCCGGCAGCGGTTTCCATCCAGGCAATCCGGCGCGGATACCACCAGAGGGCAAAGGGTTGTAGAATGAGCGAAACCACCAGCGCGAATTTCGCCGCTAAAGCATAATGGGCCAGCGAGGCCGCCGGGATCACGGCGACCAGAAACCAGCGGTCGCAGCTCCCCAGCACAAACCCGGCCCCGCCGCCCGCCGCCAACGGCACGCCGTAGCGGAGCGGTTGACGCCACTGCGCGGGCCGGATCTCGATGCCAAAGCGACGGATCGTGACAAGGACCAGAACCAGCGCCGTTATAATGTCCGCACCCAAGGTCGCCAGCGCAAGGCCGGTCACGCCTCCGTCATAGAGCGCCGCCACCGCGATAAACCCGGCCTGAAGCAGCGCCCGCCCAACGAGCCCCAGCGCAAAGCTACGGCTCTGCCCGGCATAGCGGAACGCCGCGAGCGGCACTTCCAGGCAGGCGATCAGCGCAAGCGAGGCCACGAGCGCGTGCAAGGCGAGACGCGGAACGCCGAAGGCAGTATCGGCAAAAGCGCCACGATGGTTTGTCCCACGGCCAGAAAAACAACCGCCGCCGTAAGCGCTAGGCCCAGGAGCCGCGCCGGCGTCCTCGGCGCCGTTGGGGTGAAGCGATAGAGGCTATCGGCCAATCCCAACCCGAGGGCGAGCCCGCCGAGATCGGCTAGGGTTGCCAGTAAATCCCACTGCGCGTATCCCGCCGGCCCGAGGGCGCGGGTTAGCAGCGGCAGCAGCGCAAACGCCAGCGCCTTGCTCACCGCCAGCGCGAGCGCATAGGGCAGCATTTGCCGCAGGAGGGTCTGCGCCGTCATGCGAGCCCCCGATGCCGGAAGCGCTTAAAGCTCGGCCCGCCCGCAGGCTGCGTTTGTTGAATCGCCGCCGAAAGGTCAAAGGCTTGGTGCCAGTCGGTGAACAGCGAACACAGGCGTTGGCGACCGGCATTGCCCATCCGCCGACGCTCCAAGGGGCTCAAAGCCTCCATCGCCAGTAGGACCCGCGTCAAAGCGTCTTGATCGCCCCTGGGAAACAGAAACCCGGTATCGACGGCCACCATTTCCTTCAGCCCCATGAACGCGCTGGCAATCACCGGCAACGCCATGGCCATCGCCTCTTTGGCGACGACGGGGCCGCTATCGCGCTCGCCGTTGGCGGCTTCCTTGAAGGGGCAAATCAAGGCCCGATAGGCGGGGCCTTCGGCGGCGATCCAGGTGCTCGGCTTTGCCCCGAGGAACCGGACCTGCGCCGCCAGATCGAGGGCGGCGACCTGGGCTTCCAAACTGGCGCGCAGCGGACCGTCGCCGACAATATCCAAGGCTAAGGCGATACCCTGCTGCTGACGCGCCTGGGCGAGGGCCGCCAAAAGATCCGCCCCGCCTTTTGCCTCCACCAAGCGACCGATAAACAGGTAGCGGCCATTGTCGGGCGTCAACCCGCTCCGGGGGCGAAACCGCGTGGGATCCACCCCGCAAATCACCCGCCGCACCAGGGTTTCAGGGGCAAGCCGCTTAAACTCGTCGCTCATGTCGCGGCAGGTGGAGGCCGCAAAATCGACCGCGCTTAGCTTTTGTGGCAGATCCTCGGGTTCGGCATAAATATCGTGCCCGTGCCCGGTAAAGGACACCCCGAGCCCCGCCCAGCGCGCGGCGACAATGGCATGAGAGGCGGCTCCTCCGGCAAAATGCGCATGGAGATGCTCGCAGCCGTTGGCACGGGCGAGAGCAGCCACCTTCCAGGCATTCCACAGCAGACTGCGACGGGGCGATTTGCATTGTGCAAACCAGAATGCAAGACCGCGCGGGGCGGAAAGCGACGGGGCAAGGGCCGCCCGCAGCGCCAATTCGCCCGGCTGATCTGGCAAATACAGGGCGCTTTCGACCAATGGCAGATCGATCTCTTGACCAGGAAAAGTCTTTGGCGTCAGGACGATAGGAACAATCCGGTGCCCGCGCTTCTGCATGGCGCGCATCTCGGTTCCGATAAAGGTTTCCGACAGAACGGGAAAAGCAGCCAGAATATAACCGATGGTCTTCATAGGGCCTCCTGAGGGGCTGGGCTGGTCTAACCGTTGCAAGGGATGCGGCAGACACGCGGGGGACGGGGACGAGATTTCGTTACCAATGCCCATCGCAAACCAGATGCCAGTTCTTGAGACCTCAGGAGACAAGCAATGACAAAAACAGTAA
>NZ_LAJY01000492.1 GCF_000963705.1 Elstera litoralis
GCCGCCCGCTTTGCCGATCACGTCCGAATAGCGCGCCAGCGTACCGGGGAGGTCGCCCAGTTCCGAGCGGATACGTACCAAGCGCCCATCGCGCACGAGGCCGCGCATCAGGATCGACGACAGCAGGCGCGCGTCGATATTGCCGCCGCAGAGCAGGGTTCCGACGTTTTTGCCGACGAAATGGTGCGGCTCGGCAAGCAGCGCCGCAACCCCCGCCGCGCCCGCGCCTTCGGCAATCAGATTTTGGGTTTCGGCGATGATTTGAACCGCCTGTTCGATCCGCTCTTCATCGACGGTGACGATTTCATCGACCAAATCGCTAATCACGGCGCGGGTCAGTTGCCCCGGCGTTTTTAACCGCGATGCCTTCTGCCAGGGTCATGCCGCCCAGGGGCGGCGGTTCGTGGGCAAGGGCGCGGCGCATGGCGTCGAACCCTTCGACCTGAACCCCGATGAGGCGGCAGTTGGGGTTCAAATGTTTGGCGGCGCAGGCGATTCCCGCCAGCAATCCACCGCCGCCGATGGGGACGACGAATGTATCGAGATCGGGCCGGTCGGTGAGCATTTCGAGCCCGATGGTGCCTTGCCCGGCCATCACGCCGAGATCGTCATAGGGATGCACCAGCGTCAGCCCGCGCTCCTTGGCGAGCCGATGGGCGGCGGCCTCCGATTCCGAAAAATCGGCCCCAATGAGAACGATATTCGCCCCGTAGCGCGCGGTTTTGGCCACTTTCACGAAGGGCGTATGGGCGGGCATGCAGATGGTCACAGGAATGCCGAGGCGCTGCCCGTGGTAGGCCAAACCTTGCGCATGGTTCCCGGCGGAGGCGGCAATCACCCCAACCGCGCGCTCGGCTTCGGTCAGCAGATGCAAACGGTTGAGCGCGCCGCGCTCCTTAAAGCTGCCGGTGCGTTGCAGCGTTTCGAGCTTAAGGGCGATCTTCAGCCCGAGCTTGGCCGAAAGCGCCAAAGCATCCACGGTGGGCGTATGCAGCACGGCCCCGCGCAACCGCTCGGCGGCCGCAGAAATCGCGTCGAAGGAAAGGGGCATGGAGAAACTCGTAACGATTAGGGCGGGGTGAGGGTCAGCAGCGCGGCCCCGTTGCGGGCCAACACGGCGGGGGTTCCCGCGATGGGCCGTAGTTTGCCGTCCCGCGCCCGCTCCAGGAAAGAAGAATAATAGGGCGAGAAGACATGGCCCGATTGCCCGGTCGAAATCATAAAGCCCGACCGCTCCAAATCGGCAAGATCATAGACCGCCCGAAACCCCGCGCCATGAACGCCGGTAAAGCTGCCGTCGCGCGAGGCCATGCGCAACAGTGTGTCATTCCCGCCGTCCGAGGGCATCGCGCGCCCGAAGAGGCGGGAGAGCAGCGGAATCCGCCCGAAAACCGGATGATCGTGCCGGGCGAGGTGGACCGCCCCCCAGGTCTCGCCGCTGCCGGTGGCCCGCCCCGCTTGGCGCAGGGCAAGGGTGACTTGATCGCGGCAGGTTTCGACGGGCGTTGTGCGGGCGTCGTCGCAGAGGGGCGAGTCGGTCTTCACCAACCCCAGAACGACGCTCGACCGGGGGCGCCAGGGGCGGCGGCTGCTATCGTCCGAGCTTAGCAGCGCGAGATCGTCGGCGAGCAGCGCCTCGGTTAGGTTTTGCGCGAAGCGGGCGAAGAGCAGCGGCGCGCGCGCACTGCCGCGCATATGCTTATCCCAACCTCTCAGATCTTGGAGGGCCTGCACCGCGTCATTATCTGCAGGCTCCCAATCGTCCAAGGATTTCACCAGATCGACCGCGAAGAGGGAGAGCGTGTCCATTTGGAGCGCCGCTTCATCCTCGATACGCCGCTGCTGCGCGGTGTCTAAGCGTTCGGCCAAACGGTCGCCGCGAAAGGAATCCTCCCAGTTCAGGGCGACCATCACCGGATAATCGGGGGCGACGATGGCGTTATTGGCATTGGCGACATAGGCCTGCTTCGGGTCGCGCCATTGGGGTAAAATGGCTGTCGGGGCAAAACCGGCCCACTCCCCTTCACGCAGCCAACCGGAGGAGGGCAACCAGCCGTCATGATCGCGCCGCAGCGGAATTTTCGCCGCCGAGAGCATGCCGATGGTGCCGCTTTCGCTGGCCATGATAAAATTCTGCATGGGGGCGGAAAGCTGGCTGAGAGCCGCCGTAAAGCCCCCCCAATCCGTAGCGGCGTTGAGCCCCATCAGCGCGTCCGCCGAGCGGTCCCCCGGCAGTAGGAAGGTCGCTTTTAGCGCAATCAGATGCCGGTCTTTGGCAACCCCTGGGGCAAGGCCCGGCAGATCGGAGAGAACGGGCCCGTTGCGGCTGCGGCGCACTGTGATCGTTTCATCCGATCCCCAGCGCACGCGGATGGTTTCCGTCTGGCTTTCCAGCGGCTCGGGCGGATCGAGCGGGCGATCAACCGTATCCTGGCTGCCCTCGGTCAGGCGTTCGATCACCAAATCTTGCGTATCGGCCCCGGTTGTGGTCATGCCCCAGGCGATATGACCGTTATGGCCCAGAATCAGAAACGGCCCCCCCCGGCGCGGTCGCCCCAACGCGCACGCCGTCGCCCGTGACGATTCGCGCCAGATACCAAAGCGACGGCATAGTCAGGCTCAGGTGCGGATCGGACGCCAGCAGCGGCTTGCCGCTTTCGGTCCGGCTGCCGCCGAGCGCCCAGGCGTTCGAGGCGCTGCGCGGTTCGGCAATCGGCGGCAGGGAGGCCAAAGCGCGGCCCATCGCCGTATCGAGACCGCGCCAGAAGTCGGCGCTGCCGTCTGCAAGCTTCCTGGGTGGTGCGACGCGCCCGAACAGAAGATCGACCGTTTCGGGCGGCATGCCGGCCCCGAGCATGCGCGTACGCAACGCTTCGTCGCGCCAATTGCCCGATAAGGCCATGCCCATCAGCTTGCCCCACAGCAGGCTATCGGTGGGCGTCCAGGGCTCCGGGGTGGGAAAGAGCAGATATTCCGGCGGCAGCGCGCCGCTGCGCTGATAGAGATAGGAATTGACGCCCTCGGCGTAGGCGATAAGCGCCGCGCGCGTATCGACGGACAGATTGAGGAAATCCCGCGTCGCCAGCGTCCGTAATCCGAGCGTGCGCATGAAGCGGTCGTTCTCAGTTCCCAAAGCGCCGATCGCCTCCGCCAACCGCCCGGAGGCGAGGCGGCGCATCAAATCCATCTGAAACAATCGGTCCTGTGCGTGGACAAACCCGAGCGCTCGATACCCATCGGCGGCGGTACGGGCGAAGATATGCGGCACCCCGTCGTCGTCGCGGTAAATGCCAACCTCGTGCTGAAGCCCGGCGACGGCCACCCGTCCGGTCAAATCCGGCAGGCCGGTGCGTAAATAGACCCCAAGGCCGAGAGTGCTCAGAATAAGCAAAAGCAGCGCAAGGCCGAGGGCGCGTAACCAGCGCCGCCGCCGAACGCGCGGTAAGTTTCGACCAGACCCCGGGCGCGCCATCTTTCACTCTCCCGCTTTACCGATTCCCCTATAGCAGAAATGGCGGGGAACTTCGCCTGAATCGAGGGCGGAAACCCTATGTTTCCCGCCGAAGGAGGCGTGCCCGCCGCCATAATCATCGGGAGAAATCCAAAGCGCTTGATAGAAAAAATATAGAATTCGTTAACCATTGAACTGCGATTTTCTCAGCGAAGAACATCAGTTTTGCTCAAAAACATTCCCATGCATATGTAAGCCATTCTTAAGATAAATGGATTATAGAGAGTCGGAGTATGTGGGCGGAGTACGGAAAATGAGAATTATTCGCAATTTGACCT
>NZ_LAJY01000493.1 GCF_000963705.1 Elstera litoralis
GCTCCACCACCCGTGCAACGCCCAAGGTCGCCAGCCGGTCGGCCCATTCGCGCTGATTATCGGCGGCGACAACGACGAGCGCGGGTAAGCCCAAGCAGCAGCGCTCCCACGCGGAGGTGCCCGCACCGCCGAGAGCTAAATCGCACGCCAGCATCGCCTCGGCCATCTGTTCGGGATCGACCTGTAGGGTAACATTGGGGAGCGCGCTGATCTGCTGCCGAACCGCGTCGAGATGCGGTGCCCCCTGACCGAGAATGACCGTCGTGCGAATATCGGCCGCACTCTGGGCGATAGCATTGAGGGCCAAGCCGGTTCGGTTGGCGGGGTCGCTGCCGCCGAATGCCACGAGAATATGGCGAACCGGCGATTTTGGCGCGATTTTGCGATTTCGTTGCTCCCGTGCGCGCCGAAAACTCTCGCGCACGGGGGCGTATCGGCTCCCCGTTAGAAGCGCGGCCTGCGGGGCAAGCGGTCCATATTCATCAGGCGTGCGCCCTGGGGTGCGTCTATCAGCCAATGGGCGGAATGAGGCCACCGGGGGCTATCGTCAATGACCAGCAGTTTGCGGCCCGCGCGAACCAGCTTTTGCTCCAAGTCCGCTTCCGCCGTCACCATGTCTAGAATGATGAGATCGGCGTCGGTTGCCAGAACGGCGTCTTCCGCAACCCAGTTGAAGGAGGAAAGGCCACGCACCTGGCGGTAGGCGGGCTCGGAGATTGCAATAGAAACGTCCCATCCAGCGTGGCGCAGGCGGTGCCCAAGGGCCGCGCAGCGAACGGCATGACCGAAGCCATAGTCGCCCCCTGCCTCACACCGGATGAGAGCCTTTGGCATTACCGCACCTTAAAAATCGGTTCGATGATCGGCGCTTTCAACTGCTCGATCAAGGTTCCGCTGGTTAGGCCTTGTTTGACGGCGACCAAAGCCCCATCCCAGGCTTGCCGGGTTCGAGCCATGTCCGTTGCGTTATGGGTCCAGCAGACATTATGGCTGGCGTTCAGCAGAACGCCCCGCGCCAGCATTTCTGTGAGGAACATCGTCTTAATGGCTTCTTTGCGGATATTGGCATGGTCCTGGACGACCAAGACCTTCCAAGGCGCAAAGCCGACGAGGCCAAAGACATGGCCGAGTTCGTGCTTCTCGATCAGGGCGTTAACATCCTCCGCCAAATCCGCGCCGAGCGACCAGAGCCGGGGAATAACCGCCTCCCGCTTCAATTTGTCGATCGTGGCTAAGGATGCGGCCAAGGAGAGTGCCTCCCCGCCGAAGGTGCCGGAGTAGAAAATCTTTTCCATCTCCATCATAACATCGCGCCGCCCGACAACCGCCGACAGCGGCATACCATTCGCCATTGCCTTGCCGAAGCAGGAGAGATCCGGCGTTACGCCAAACAGACTTTGCGCGCCACCCAGGGCAAACCGGAAACCCGTGATGATTTCATCGAACACCAGCAACGCCCCATGCTTATGCGCTAAGTCTTTGACGCCTTGCAGAAAGCCCGGTTTCGGTTCGGTTACATTTGCCGTTTCCATAATCACGCAGGCGATTTCGCCAGGGTGCCCAGTGAAGACTTTATCGAAGGCCTCGAGATCGTTGTAGGGAACCATCGTGGTAAGGTTCTGAACGGCGGACGGCACGCCCTTATTGCGGGCGGTGGCGCCAATATACCAATCCTGCCAGCCGTGATAGCCGCAGACGATCACGCGGTCGCGCCCCGTGTAGGCTCGGGCCATCCGGATAGCGGCCGAGGTCGCATCCGAACCATTCTTGCCGAAGCGGACCATTTCGGCGCTGGGGATAATATCGCACAGAACCCGCGCCAACTCCTGTTCCAGAGTTGTCGGAAGGCTGAAGCTGATACCGCGCGTGAGTTGGTTGCGAATGGCGTAGTCGACATCGGCATCGCGGTAGCCCAGCACGATCGGCATTAAGCTGCTAATCATGTCGACATACTCATTGCCGTCCACATCCCAAACCCGCCCATCCTGGCCGTGGGTAAGGAACAGC
>NZ_LAJY01000494.1 GCF_000963705.1 Elstera litoralis
ACCGGCATAAGGTGCTGTCCCAGAATATTGCGAATTCCGATACGCCCAACTATCGCCCGAGCGATCTTCGCCAACAGAATTTTCTTCAGGCGATGAAGGAGGCCAATTCGCGCCAACCGCTCGCCCTGACCCAACCCAATCATCTTCGCCCCGTCAGCCCGCAGACAACGTTCGCGGTTGATAAGGAGAAGAAGCCTTATGAAACCTCGCTGTCGAAAAACGGCGTGGTGCTCGAAGAGCAGATGATGAAGATGACGCAGAATCAGAGCGACTATACGCTGAATGCGGAACTTTATAACAAATATACGGCCATGTCGAAAATGGTCCTGCGCGGCGGCCAATAACCGCGCGTTTGGGCTTTACGTGATTAGGCGAAGGAAGAGGGGCTAAGCTGATGAATCTTAAAGATGCAATGCAGATTTCCGCCGCCGGGATGCGGGCGCAGGGCCAGCGCCTTCGGGTGATTTCGGAAAACCTCGCCAATGCCGACTCCACGTCCCAAACGCCGGGTGGCGAGCCCTATCGCCGCAAGATCATGACGTTCAAGAACGTGCTCGATCGGTCGATCAATGCCGACATGGTGCGCGTCAATAAGATCATGCCGGACAGTAAAGATTTCGAGCTGAAGTACGATCCCAGCCATCCGGCCGCCAATGCTGAAGGCTATGTGCTGCGCCCGAACGTGAATTCGCTGGTCGAAATTTCCGATATGCGCGAAGCCCAACGCTCCTACGAAGCCAATCTGTCGGTGATCGAAACCTCCAAGGCGATGCTGTCGCGGACCATCGGTCTGCTGCGGACCGCCTAATCCTTTCGCCTCTAAGAGGAATACGCCATGAGCACGACCAATCCAGCTTCCGCCGCCGCCGCCTACGGCAGCACCGTCCGCGCTCTCCCCAGCCTGGAAAGCAGCGCCCGCCCGATGGGGCCGAACTTCTCGGAACTCGTCGAAAAGGCCGGCCGGTCCGCGCTCGATACGATGTACAAGGCCGAAGGCCAAACCGCGAAGGCCGCCGCCGGCCAAGCGCCGGACATTACCGAAGTTGTCACGGCGATTTCCAATGCCGAAGTAACGCTGCAAACGGTTGTCGCCATCCGCGACCGCGTGGTACAGGCTTATAACGAAATCATGCGTATGCCCATCTAACGCCGTTTGCGCGTTTCGGGCTTTTGGTCAAGTTAAGGTCGCCGCACGATGAATGAGGCCAATACTCTCGAAGTCGCGCGGGAAGCCGTGCTGGTCCTGCTTCAGGTGTCGGGGCCGATCATGGTCATTTCGCTCGTGGTCGGCCTCATCATTTCGCTGTTCCAGGCGCTGACCCAGATCCAGGAAATGACGCTGACCTTCGTTCCGAAGATCATCGTGGT
>NZ_LAJY01000495.1 GCF_000963705.1 Elstera litoralis
TCACTGGAAAATGAGCGTCAGGCAGCATCCGTTTCGCGCCTCAATCTTAACGATTCCACAATACGCCCGGTGATACACTATGTCCTACAAATCATAAAGAATCACGCTTAGTCAATTGCTTATAGAAACATTCTCCAAAATCGGTTAAAGATACAGCGAACTGCCTGACTGTGGATAGTCGACCATGCCCTGCTCACCGCGCACGATCATTCGATATGCTTCCGCCCTCAGCCTTGTCGGCGTCCTGTTGGCGTCGATTTCGCCCGCTGTCGCCCAATATCAACGTCCGATTTTAGAGCAAAAACGCCCCGGCCATCGATCCCAGTGATCGAAAAGGCGAAGATCAGCCCGGCGTGATGATGCGCGCGTATCCCGACTATCAAGCGCCGGGGATGAGCGTCGGCGGCTTCACGCTGTTTCCGCGCCTTGTGACCGACTTTGGCTATTCCGACAATATTTACGCCCGCCCCACGGCCCCAAAAGCGAGCGCGATCGGCACAATTGCCCCCGAGGCGGTTTTGCGCTCCAACTGGTCGCGGCACACGCTGGACGCATCCGCCCGCGCCGAAGCCAAACGCTATGCCAGCGCGAAGGATGAAAACGCGGAGAATTACCGTTTCTCCCTCGGCGGCGGGCTCAACATCGATAGCGAATCGCAACTCACCGCCGCGATCCTGCGGGAGCGCCTCAGCGAGCTACGCGGCGATCCCGATACGCTGAACCGCGCAACGGAAGCCACCTCCTACGACACAAGCCGTGGGGAGGTTGGTTATTCTCAAACCTCCGGACGCTTCAATATTCGTTTGCGTGGGAACGTTCAAGATTTTGAGTTCCAACCGACGCCTCTGGGAGAAGGTCGGCAGGTCAGCGGCGATGAGCGGAGTTACATGACTTACGGTGCCTTCGGGCGGCTGAGTTACGAATTGAACCCCGATTTCACCCTGTTCAGCGAAGGCGGCTGGCGCGCCCGGCGCTATGATCGCCCGGCAGGCAATGGCCTGAAGAGCCGCGATTCGACGGGGCCAGAGGTTGGCGGCGGGGTCAATTTCGCCCTCAGTGCGCTCTGGTCGGGCGAGATTGCCCTCGGCTATGCCGAGCGGAACCTTGACGATGCTAATTTCGGCAGCGTCTCCGCCATGACGGCGCGGGCACAGCTTTTGTGGAACGTAACGCGCGCCACCTCTTTACGGGCACAAGCCCTACGCGGCATTAACGAGGTCGCTGTCGGCCCCAGCATCGCCTATCTCTCTACGACCTATTGGTTTGGGCTGGAGCATCAACTGCAATCCGATTTGCTGATCGGGGCCAATGTCTCGACCCGGTACCTCGATTACGAGCGGAGCCGTGACGCCGCCGATATTCTTTCGGTTGGTGCCCGCGCCACTTGGTTCATCAACCGTAGCTTCCAAGCCCAAGCTGAAGTGAATTTCAGCCGCCGCGACGGCACGCAGAG
>NZ_LAJY01000496.1 GCF_000963705.1 Elstera litoralis
TCCACCGGCGGGGTAATCAGGCCGATGGAATTATTGATGATGAACAGCACGCCGAAATAGACGGATCGATCCCGGCAGCTTTGACGATTGGCATCAGCACCGGCGTTAGAATGAGAATCGTCGGCGTCATATCGAGCGCGGTGCCGACGATAACGACGATGGCCATGATCGCCAGCAGCAACAGCGTCTTGTGTTCAATCAGCGGCTCGACCATCGCAACGATTTCATGGGTGATTTCAGCCACGGTAATCAGCCAGGAACCGACAAGGGCGGCGGCGACCAGGAACATGACAATCGCGGTGGTTTGCGCCGCCGAAATAAACAGCTTCGGCAAGTCCGAAAGCTTCAACTCCCGGTAAATGCACGTCGCCACCACGAGCGCGTAAACCGCCACCACGACGGCGGCCTCGGTCGGCGTGAAAATGCCAAAGCGCAGCCCGACGATAATGATGACCGGCAGCATCAGTGCCCAGAAGCCATCAACCAGTGCTTTGAGAACTTCGGACAGCGGTGCGCGCGCTTGGCTCGACGGCGGATCGTTGCGCGTAACCCACCACCAAGCGACGGCAAGGCCGAGCCCGAGCAGGATTCCGGGGAAAATACCGGCGAGGAAGAGTTTCGAGATCGAAACCCCGCCCGTTACCCCAAAGATGACGAAGCCGATGGAGGGCGGGATAATCGGCCCGATGACGCCGCAGGAGGCTATAAGCCCCGCCGAATGGGGGCGGCTATGGCCCGCCCGCACCATCATCGGCACCAGCAGCGCCGCCAGCGCCGCCGCATCGGCCAGGGCCGAGCCGGACAGCGACGAGAGGATGCAGGCCGCCAGAATCGCGACATAGCCAAGCCCGCCGCGCACATGGCCGACCAGGGTCATCGCCACGGTCACGATGCGCCGCGCCAGCCCGCCGCTGTTCATAATCTCGCCCGCGAGCATGAAGAACGGCACTGCCAGCAGCGGAAAACTATCGGCCCCATTGATGAGGTTCTGGGCGATAATCTGACTATCGAACAGGCCGATGTGCAGCATCAGGCCACGCCGGAGAGAAGCAGCGCGAAGGCAATTGGCATCCCAAGGGCCATCGCGGCGAGCAGCGCGCCCGCAAAAACTAGAATGGTCATTGTCGCGCGCCCCTCACTGCTCTTCGGACTCGCGGACGCCGATATACTCATCGGGCGTCAGCTCGCCTTTAAGGGCACGGAGGATTTCGAAGCCTAAAATCGGTAAGGCCGACACGCCGAAAACCACGCCAATTCCATAAAATAACCCAATGGAAAGCCCCGACGCCGACGATGGAACCGTCCAATTGATGAGGGTTTGTGCCCAACTGCCCTTAATCAGCAGCCAGCAGGCCAGCATCATCAGCATATGGCTGACGATGAAGGCCGCTCGCCGCCCTTGCACTGGCAAAGCCCGCACGAGCGTATCGACGCCCAGATGCGCGCGTTCGCGCAGGCCGATCAGCGCGCCCAAAAAAATCATCCAGACGAAAAACCAACGGGATAATTCTTCCGAAACCGTAATTCCGGAGTTCAGCGCATAGCGCAGCACGACATTTCCGAAAACCAAAACCACCATTCCGGCCATGAGCAGGCCAATGATGATCTTGAGAGCGATAAAATATCGCTCCACCCAAATCCGCATTTCGTTTCCTCCGCTCCCCAATTTTTTGGGGATTATTCTCTTTTTGGGAGAGGGCGGCGCGTGTACTCCCGCCTCTCGCAGTACAAAAATGGACGAAACGGTCCAATTGGTCAATGCAAAATTATCGAGATAGTCCATTTACGAAAATTCGCGCGGTGCTATGGTTCGCGGCAGAAGGAGGATCCCCGATGCTGACCGCTGTCAAAGCCGCCGCCAAGCCGAAGCGCCCGACCAACTCCCAAAGCTGGACACAAGACCCCGAAGGCGTGAAGCGCGAGATTCTGGCCGTAGCGCGCGCGGAATTCGTAGAGAAAGGCCTGAGCGGCGCGCGGTCGATGAAATCGCCGCCCGCACTTCGACCGCAAAGCGTATGATTTATTATTATTTCAAGGATAAGGAAGGGCTTTATCTCGCCGTTCTGGAGGAAGCCTATAGCCGCATCCGCGCGCTGGAGCGCACGCTCGACTTAGCGGCCCTACCGCCGAAGGAGGCGCTGGCCACGCTCGCGGGCTTCACCTTCGACTATCATGCCGATAATCCCGATTTCGTCCGACTTGTGATGATTGAGAATATTCATCACGCGAAGCACTTAAAAGCGCTGACAAAAATAACAGAGATCAACCTTTCGGCCATTGCAATGATGTCCGATGTCTACGCGCGCGGGGTTGCCAGCGGCGATTTTAGGCCCGGTATGAACCCATTGGATATTCATCTGACCATCAGCGCGCTCAGCTTTTACAATGTCTCCAACCGCGCGACCATCGAACAGGTTTTCGGACACGATATGGGCGCGGCGGACGCGCGCATCCGCCGCCGGGCGAATGTCATCGATGCGGTGCTCTGCTTTGTGCGCAGGCTGTGAAGCGGGGCGGGGGCGCAGCAAAAAGGGGTTAGCTGACATATTCCCCATTTTGTTACCAGTCAGGTACAGGATATTTCTTCTTTCTGTGTATATTTTGAGAAGATAACTCTTTGATTAGAGGGGCTTGTGGTGGAATTTTCTTGGTCGTTCGAACGAGGGTATTCGGATTAAGAAGAGCCGTTTTACGGAATCGTAAATAATGGGCATTCTACGTCAGGCGGAGGGTGGCGTTCCGATTATCGAGCTATGCCGGGAACACCGGACGAGCAGCGGGACGTTCTATAAATGGCGGACCAAGTACGGGGGTATGGATGCGTCGATGATCTCGGAAACGAAGAGCCTTGAGGATGAAAACCGTTGGCTGAAGAAGATGTTTGCCGAGCTCA
>NZ_LAJY01000497.1 GCF_000963705.1 Elstera litoralis
GGTCGCGATTTTGCGGTTTTCGAGATTGGTGAGCGTATTGTGAATAAGATACCAGCCCGCAGCCAGCACCAAAAGCACGATTAGAATCTGAAAAAGGACTGCGCGGACATCGCGATCATTCCAAAAAGCCGTTTTCGGCTTCTCGATGACCCTTGCCCCGCTTCGCCGATCCGTCATGGAAATCTCCCCGGCGTCAGCATCACTGTCTGCTGAGCCATGCAAACTGCATGCCCAACCCTCTGGCCCGAAACTTTAGCCTCACGCCCAAGATAGAGAAAAGGCGCCGAACCCGAACCCACGCGATGCGCGGGCGAGATCGGCGCCCTTCCCTAAAGCCTGAAGCCAAGATCGGTCGATTCCATCGACCGATCAAGCTTGGGAGGTGCGCTTAGCGCACCGGCATGGCGTATTGCAGGCCGCCCTTGGTCCACAGCGCGTTCAGACCGCGTTCCAGCTTCAGCGGGGTCGCCTTGCCCACATTGCGCTCGAAGACTTCGCCGTAGTTACCAACGGCCTTAATGGCATTGTAGGCCCATTCTTCCGACAGATTGAGGTTCTTGCCCATGCCCGGCGTTACGCCCAAGAAGCGCTTCACGGCCGGATTGTCGGACTTCTTCAGATCGTCGGCATTCTTCGAGGTCACGCCGAGCTCTTCGGCTTCAACGAGGGCCGTTACCGTCCAGAAGACGATATTGTACCATTCGTCATCGCCCTGACGGACGGCGGGGGCCAGCGGCTCCTTGGAAACCAGTTCCGGCAGGATCACATAATCTTCGGCATTCGCGGCGCGGGCAGCACGGGTCGAGGCAAGGCCCGAAGCATCCGTCGTGTAAACGTCGCAACGACCTGCGAAGAAGGCGGCTTCAACCTCGGCCAGTTCCTGAATAACGACCGGCTTGAAATCCATCTTATTGGCACGGAAATAATCCGCGAGGTTCAATTCGGTGGTCGTGCCCGGCTGCACGCAAACGGTGGCGCCGTTCAGTTCCTTAGCGCTCTTCACGCCGAGCTTCTTGGAGACCATAAAGCCCTGACCATCGAAGAAGGTCACCGGGGCAAAGTTCAGGCCGAGCGACGTGTCGCGCGACTGGGTCCAGGTGGTGTTACGGGCCAGAAGATCGATTTCGCCCGATTGCAGCGCGGCAAAGCGTTGCTGCGCGTTCAGCGGGAAATATTTCACTTTCTTGGCATCGCCGAGCACCGAAGCGGCAACCGCCTTACAGGTGTCGACATCGAGGCCGGTCCAATTGCCTTGCGCATCCGGAGCCGAAAAGCCCGGCAGGCTGGTGTTCACGCCGCAGTTCACAACACCGCGCTGCTTAACGGCAGCCAGCGTGCCTGCGCCCTGGGCCTGTGCGGCACCGGCGGCGAACAGCGCTACTGCACCGGCGGCCAGTACATTAGCAAACGTGAAGGTCATCTTGCTCATTCCCTCAACTCCTCATTCCCGACTTGGCGGGGCCTGTTCACGAAACTGGTGTCTTTAGAGTAACATCACCGACCGAAACCGTCCCCATCCCCAGGGCTCGATCCTGCCGATGCTGGCGTTTATGCCAGTGCACCTAGACATGTTTTTTTCAGAATATCGGGTTTCGGTCAATCATCTTTAAACACATTGCGAAAAAATTTCTGACACATTTCCGCAAAGGGCTAATCCCGTTGGTTTCAAGTGAAAAGAACGGGGGCTTGGCGATGGCAATCGCTTGTGTCTCTATCACGATAGACTGAATCGAAGGCATTAGGGAACTCCCGAGTCGCTGGCTATTCTTTCGCTGAGCACCTCCATAACTGAGGGTTATAATGTCGGACTCCAAGCTGTTTAAAGACGCGACGCGCCTCACCACCTTAGGCCGCGCACCGCACGCCTATGATGGGCTGGTCAATCTTCCTGTTCATCGCGGCTCGACCGTTCTGTTCCCGACGCTGGCCGCGTTCGAGCAGAGCAATCTGCGCCCCAATGAAACTGGGCGAACGACCTACGGCCTCAATGGCACGCCGACGACGTTTTGCCGTTGAAACCGCTGTCGCCGAGCTTGAAGGCGCCCACGGGGCCTGTGTGGTTCCCTCCGGCCTTGCCGCAATTACGGCGGCGCTTCTGGCGGTTCTAAAGGCGGGCGATCATCTTCTCATCACCGATAGCGCCTATGGGCCGGGGCGGCGCTTCTCAAATCATATCCTCACGCGTTTTGGCGTTGAGGTGGAATATTACGATCCGCTGCTCGGGGCCGATATCGCCAAACTGTTCAAGCCGAACACCCGCGCAATCCTCACCGAATCGCCCGGCTCCTATACGTTCGAAATCCAAGATATTCCGGCGATTGCCACCGCCGCCCACGCCCGCAATATCTTGGTTTTATTGGATAATACCTGGGCGACGCCGCTTTATTTCAAGCCGTTCCAACACGGCGTCGATATCTCCATTCAGGCCGCGACCAAATATATGTCCGGCCATTCCGACCTTCTCGCCGGAACGATTAGCTTTACCGAAGCCTGCGAGCCGCTGGTGCGCCAAACCGTGCGCGACCTCGGCATTTCGCTTGCGCCCGACGATTGCTATCTGCTGCTGCGCGGGCTGCGGTCGATGGACGTGCGCTTGAAACATCAGGAGAAAGTTGCGCTGGAATTGGCCGACTGGCTCGCCGCCCGCCCGGAAGTGAAGCAGGT
>NZ_LAJY01000498.1 GCF_000963705.1 Elstera litoralis
GAACTGCACCAAGTATCGACCTGCTGCACGCCGCGATGGGGCAGAAGTCGGCAAATCGCCTCATCCCCCAAGTCGGGATTATAGACCTCGGTGACGATGATGGTTTCGCGGACGCGGCGAGCGACCTGTTCAAGCAAATTGAACGGCGCGCGCGTATGCAGCAAAACACTCGCTAATAGGCCGATATCGTAATCGCCCACATCGGGTTGAATATTATACGGATCGGTCTCGATCATCCGAACCGATGATTTATGGAGATTGTGGTAGTACCAAAAAGAATTCCGAACGCCCCCAATAATATCAACGAATTCTTTTCGCCATTTTTCGACATCAAACCCCTCAAAGGGAACAATATCCCAAAGATGGGTCATAGGCGGTTCAAGGCAGGTGACGGTTGCCCCGGCCTTTTCCATATGAATCGATAGAAAACCGCTGGCGGGACCGACCTCGAAAACGGACTTTCCTTTAAAATCGACACCGCCGAGATAGGCATCCACGTCTTTGCGCAAATCCCATTCGCCCGAGACCTCACCCGAGGGTAACGCGACGGAATGGTAAAAGCGGCAGTCTTTCAGATCAGGCTTACGGGGGGGAACGATTTTAAAGGAAGCACCCTTCGACATAAAAACCTCGCCCGTCTGCAAATTTATCGAGTAGCCACTATAGGGGATTGCGCCGCGCCGACAATAAGACGGTTCTCCGGCATCCCTGACCCGGCATTTCTGCGTCCTGCCCATTCCGGCCCCAATCGAATTTCCGCTTCTCCTCTGCCTCCGTTTTGCGCATGATCCCGCCGC
>NZ_LAJY01000499.1 GCF_000963705.1 Elstera litoralis
CACAAAAAGGAGCCACGCCATGCTGTTTTCGAAGAAGGAGGACCCTCTTCCGGCCCGCGAAAGCGCTAACATTCGTTCTTCGCAGCCGATCAGCATTACCGCCGAGACCCAACGGTTCGGCTTTTGGATCATGACAGGCATGCCGCTGCCGGTACGCTTGTTTCGGCCGGTGGCTCCGGTCCGGACTACTCGGTAATCCCCGATTAGGATCGTCTCTCCTCGATAGTGACGACTCCCGCCCCGCAAGCGCAGCGCTCGCGGGGCTTTTCTTTGGAAAACCCCGCGCGCGATTGCCCGGCTTTTTATTGATCCTTTTCAGAAGCCCTGGCGCGCTGTAGGGTTCGGCCTATGACGCAGCGCACTAGCCTGGATGATCTCGACCGGCGGCTGCTGGGGCTTCTGGATCAGAACGCCCGCGAGCCGACGGCGTCGCTCGCCCGCAAGATCGGCCTGTCGCGCTCGGCGACCCAGGAGCGGATCGCGCGGCTGGAGCGGGATGGGGCGATTGAAGGCTATACGGTGCGTCTGGGCCGCAGCGGCGCATCGGAGCGGTCGACGGTGTTGCAGGCCCATGTGTTCCTGTCGTTGGACGCGCGGGCGGGCAATAGCCTGCCGCAGGCCTTGCGCATTCGGCCCGAGGTCAAACGCTGCCACACGGTGAGCGGCGAGTTCGATATGATGCTGCTGGTGGCGGTTGACGGCCCCAAAGCCCTCGACCAATTGTTAGACGATATTGGCCGGTCCCCAGGGGTGCGCCGCACTCAATCGGCTGTGGTACTGGATGTTAAATTTGAACGGGGCTAGCGCCATGAACCTGCCTTTTCTGCTCGATTACCGCGCCCGGGGCGACGAGAGCAAACCGGCCAATCCCCTGCGCGGCAGCCCGGTGACGCGCGTCGCCAATCAATATGTCGGCGCCAATGGGCATTTCTTTTGCGGTATTTGGGAATCGACCGCCGGGGCCTGGGAAGTAAATTACACCGAGGAAGAGCTGTGCGTGCTGCTGGCGGGCAAAGTTCGCCTGATCGCCCGCGACGGCGAAACCCGCGAGTTCAAGGCCGGGGATGCCTTCATCATTCCGGCGGGCTTCATCGGCGTGTGGGAAACCCTGGAGCCCGTCCGCAAGCTCTACGCGGTGGCGGAAGCCTCGATCTAAGATGGATATCCAGCGCTATTCCCGGCATCTGCTGCTGAAGGAAATCGGCGGGCCGGGGCAGGCGAAATTGTTGCGCTCCACCGTCGCCGTGATCGGCGCGGGGGGAATCGGCAGCCCGGCACTGCTCTATCTCGCCGCCGCCGGGGTGGGGCGGCTGGTGGTGATCGACGATGATACGGTCGATCTCTCGAACCTCAACCGCCAGATTTTGCACACGACCGCCCGCGTTGGGGCGCTGAAAACCGACAGTGCGGCGCAGGCGCTGACGGCGCTCAATCCCGGCGTGGATGTGGTTCTGCGCGCTGAGCGCGCCACCGACGCCAGCATCGACGCGCTGATCGCCGGGGCCGATGCGGTGCTGGACGGCAGCGATAGTTTCGCTACGCGCCGCCTGGTGGCCGAATCTTGCGCGCGGGCAAAAGTGCCGCTGATCTCCGCCGCCGTCGTGCAGCTTTCCGGGCAGTTGACCGTGTTCAAACCCTACCTCGGCGCGGGCCACCCCGGTTTTGCGGATCTCTACCCCACCGCGCCCGCCCCAGGTGCCTTGCCGTCTTGCGCCGAAACCGGCATCCTCGGCCCCGCCGCGGGCGTGATGGGAAGCCTCGCCGCCGTGGAGGTGGTCAAGGAGCTCCTGGGTATCGGCGAGTCGCTGTCTGGGTGGTTGCTGATGTACGAGGCGCTGTGGAGTTCGTTGGATCGGGTGCGGATTGGTTAGGGCTCGATTGTTACGGACTTCGTTACCCACTCGCCAGTGAGTTTGGGGAAGCTCGCCAGATAGGCTTCCGCCGCTGGGCGGTCCTCAAACCGAATAATCCGGTGTTCGCCTTTCGGCGCGCTAGTTCTAAACAGAAAATCCCCGAGATAATTGATCTTTCCGGCCTCGACCTCGATGCGCGCAAAGGGCCGTTTGGTTTCTTTATCGACCGTCAGATAATTCGACGTTTGGCTGTTGCCGTGGGTGGAAAACTGCTTGAGCCCATAGGTTCCGGGTTCGA
>NZ_LAJY01000005.1 GCF_000963705.1 Elstera litoralis
GGGCGCGCCCTTACGCGCGCTGCGCTGCCAGCAACGCTGCGCCGACTGCACGTCCCAAGGCTTCCGCCTGGTCCGGCGGCGCGCTTTGGCGCTCCCGGAACCGCGCGCGACCATCGGGGGAAATTAGCAGGCCATCGAGCATAAGCTGGATCATGCCCCCATCATGAACCAGTCGTGCGTAACCGCCAATGGGGGTTCGACAGTTTCCGTCGAGCGTTGCCAATAAAGCCCGTTCGGCGCGGACGCAGAGATGGGTTTCGCCATGATCGAGCGGGGCCAGAAAGGCGGCGGTGCGCGCATCGCCTAGCCGGGCTTCGATGCCGATCGCACCTTGGGCGACGGCGGGCAGCATCACGTCATAGTCGAGAACCGCTGCCGCCTCGCCCGCGAGCTTCAGGCGGTTCAGCCCGGCGGCGGCCAGCAGCGTGGCGGCGACCTGACCTTCGCGAATCTTACGCAGGCGCGTTTCGACATTACCCCGGAAGGCACGATTTTAACATCGGGGCGCGCGTGCAGCACCTGCGCGCCGCGCCGCAGGGAGGAGGTGCCGACGGTGGCTCCCGGCGGCAGATCGGCCAACGCCGCATAGGGGCCGATGAGCGCATCGCGCGGATCGTCCCGCTCCAGGATCGTCGTGATCGCAAGACCGTCGGGCAGAAGGGTCGGAACGTCCTTCATCGAATGCACGGCAAGGTCGATACGGCCTTCGGCCAGCGCCTCTTCGATTTCCTTGGTGAAGAGGCCCTTGCCGCCGATTTCGGCAAGATTGCGGTCTTGCACCAGATCGCCGGTGGTTTTGATGACCTCGATGGCAATCGCGCCCGGTGCCGCCAACTCGGGGTGAGCGGCGGCCAAGGCGGTGCGAACCAGGGTGGCTTGGGCGAGCGCGAGCGGGCTGCCGCGCGTGCCGATGCGAAGAAGGACGGTCATGATTGGGGGTGGTTCTAGTCCAGGCGCGCGCTTGGCTCAAGGGGATGCGGCATGCGTGATGCAGCTTTCAGCCCGGCGCGCCGCGTCATTGTGCCGCTTTAAGGGCAAAATCCTGCGGATAGTCCCGCGCGGTCGCCGGGGGGGCGGTGGGCGGAACACGACCCACAATGCTGGCGTCGACAGCGGTAATATCGAGCCAAAAGCGCGATCCGATACCGGGTTCGCTGGCAAAAACGATGGAACTCTTCAGGCTTTGGGCCAAGCGTTGCGCAATGGCGAGCCCGAGGCCGGCCCCCAGCGTCGGCCCTAACGGCATGGTTGCCGGGCGGCGGGCGAAGGGAGAAAACAGGTCCGGGGCCAAATCCGGGCCGATGCCGACGCCGGTATCGGCGACAACGAGCCGCAGGCGTGCCCCATCGGCGCTACCATCCGGCGTAGGCAGATATTCGACGGCAACGCTCACCGCGCCACCGGCGCGGTTGAAGCGCAGCCCATTGCGAATGAGTTCGGCCATGACTTGATAGAGGCGCTCGCTGTCGGTCAATAGGCTCCGGCCGGTTAGGGCCGCGTCCTTCGGCCAGTCGATCGTCAGCCCGGCCTGCCGGGCGACGGGATCGAGCGTTGACCGCAACCGCCCGATCATCTCGCCCAGCGGCAAGGCGCGCAGCGGCAGCGTGGGGGCGGGGCCTTGCAGACGGCCAAAATCCGAAAGCGTGCAGAGCAATCCGAGCAGTTGGTCGCTGGTATCGCCCATGCGTGTCAGTAAGCGCCGCTGTTCGAGGGAAAGATCGTTACGGATCGGGTCCATCAGGCGCGTCGTATCTGCCAGCACTGCTTGCACGAGGTGGCGGGTTTCATGAACGGTGGTCGTCACGAAATTCCCGTGCTGCTGGGCCTGACGGTCGAGCAACTGGCGGTGTTCGTCGAGAATTTTGGCGGCGGCGGGCGATTTCTTGATTGAGGCTTGCCTGGGTCGCCTGAACGGAGCCAAGCATGCGCGCCCGGTCGGCCAAAGCAAGATCGCGCTGGCGGGTCATATCGGCTAGCCGGTCTTCCAGGGTTAAGCGGAGGGTTTCGGCCTCATGCACTTGCCGCCGGAGATCCTGCGCGCGGTGGACGCGCAGCCGGTCGCGGTTGGCGCGCCAGGGCCGAGTGACGAGCATCAGCGCCATCAACCCAACCAGAACGCCGATAATCGTCACCACGCCGATCATGACCACGGCGGGCGTTGCGTGCAAACCGAGACTGAAGACGGGAATGCGGTCGTTTTTTCGAAACCGCCTCGCTGAGCGGCAGGCCACTGGTGCCGATGATGGTCAAGAACCGGCTACCGACCAGCCCGATTGTCAGCAGAGCGGCAGCAAAAAGCCGATTGAGTCGGCCCAGGGCGGTGGTGGTCAGGGCGAACGTACCCGTGGTCGTCGCGAGGGCCATCATCGCCCCTGCCACCATCAACCCCCAATCCAGATGGATCATCTGCAATGGCATAAGCTGGTAGAGCACGAGCAGCGAGGTAATCGCTTGCCCCACGGAGAGCGATAGGCTGGCTTTTAAAATACAGGCAACGGTTAAGCCGGGGCGGCTCATCAAATAAAAAGCATTGGCCGCGCCCGCGAAAATCGCGGCTCCGCCGCCGATGCCGAAAATCAGCTTGTTCAGCGCGGGAACTTGACCGCCGAGCAGGGCAGGCAGGGCGGCTAACGTTTGACCGACCATGATGCCGATGGTCAGCGCCAGCGCCCCCCACAGAATCGCGCGCGCACGGGTCCAGCCCGCCGTGCGCTGGGCTAGCCCGCCGAACTCCAATGCGCACGCGCATGCGAGCCACAGCATCACAAAGACTATGAGCAGCAGCACTCGGTCGCCGTCATTCCCAATAAAGGTGAGCACATCCTACTCCTGCGATGTAGGGAGAAGGGCGGTTCCCCCTACGATCAGGCGTTAAGACTAGGCGAGGAGTCTTAAGAACCTGTTAGGAAATGCTCAAATGCTATCCTTTTGCGGCAGGTGGATACCATCGGCGGGCAGCTCACGCCAGTTTGCTCAGCAGAGCGAGAAGCTGGCCGCGCTCCTCCGGCAACAAGGGGGCCAAGGTTTCCGCACTCGCGACCCGGCCTAAGGGAATCTGGGTTTCGATTAGGCTGTGCCCCGCGTCGGTCAGGCTCAAGAGCGCGCGGCGGCGGTCGTGCGGATCGTCCTTGCGGCTGACCAGCCCCTGCTCGGTCAGCCGTTTGATGACGCCCTGGCTGGTCGCCGGGTCCATCGCCACCAGCCTCCCGAGGAGATTCTGACTGACCTCGCCCATCTCGCCGATTTTTACCAAGGCCGCATATTGCATCGGGGTCGGCCCATCGACGCCGAAAATCTGAGTGAACAGCGACACATGGCGTTGGTGCGCCCGGCGCAGCAAATGGCCGACTTGGGCTTCGAGAACATAGGCCTCCGTTGCAGTGGCCGCCGGGTGTTGCATCAGACGGCTCCGATCCACCGGCAGGGCGAAACAGTGCCCCGTCGCGGAGGTTGGGTCGGGCGCGGGCGGATCAGGCGGCTGCGGCATGGGGTGGCTCCCGGAAAACTGCGCGCAGCTTATCCGAGCCGAGCGCGGCACCTCAAGCAACGATCGTCTGTAATTAATCCCGCCTTCGGAACCCGCTATTGGTTGCAGACGACCGCAAGCTTATTGCCGACCGGATCGCGCCCATAGGCCGCATACCACGTGGGGCCATACTGCGGGCGGAAACCGGGAGCCCCTTCATCCTGGCCGCCGTTCGCCAATATCGCCGCATGGAAAGCATCCACCTCCGCGTGGGAGGTAACCATAAAGCCGACCATCGTTCCGTTGCCCGCAGTTGCCGCCGCCTGATTAAACGGCTTTGCGACCCAGAGCGTCAGCCCGTCGCCGCGTCCTGCTTCGGAATAGGCGCGCCACCCCGGAAACTCGGCGTGTTGTGCCCAGCCGATTGTTGGCAGAACCGCATCGTAAAACGCATTCGACTGGCCGCAATCATTGGCCCCTAGGGTAATATACGCCGTCATCTCAGCCTCCTTCGAAGGGTGCGTGGGAATTCAAACAAAATCGAACAAAAAAGGAACATAAAGCGATTTCGATGCAGAATCTACCGGAAATCTTCCAGGCGCGGCATTTCGCGCGGCACCCCAAACGCCTCCGATTGCGCTAGAGTGGCGGCACTCGCCCAATTAAGAGGCGAGATCGGCTGGTGCGAGCGGCACGCTCCCGGCCCAGAGGATCATGGAGAGGAAATTCGACGATGAGCCAGACGCTGTTCCCCGTACCCGAGGCGATTGCCGCCAAAGCCCAAGTGACCGAAGCCAGCTATCGCAGCCTCTATGAGCGTTCGGTGCAAGACCCGGACGGTTTTTGGCGCGAGTACGGCCAGAATATCACCTGGATGAAGCCGTTCACCGAAGTGCGCGACGTCGATTTTTCCGACAATGCCCGCATTCGTTGGTTTGGCGACGGCACGCTGAACGTCTCGGCCAATTGCCTGGATCGGCATTTGGCGACGCGCGGCGATCAAGTGGCGATCATCTGGGAAGGCGATTCGCCGGACGAGAGCAAGAAAATTACCTACCGCGAGGCCCATGAAGCGGTCTCGCGCCTCGCCAATGTGCTGAAAGCCCAGGGCGTCAAAAAGGGCGATCGGGTAACGATCTACCTGCCGATGATCCCGGAAGCGGCCTATGCAATGCTCGCCTGTGCCCGCATCGGCGCGATCCATTCGGTCGTCTTCGGCGGCTTCTCGCCGGATTCGTTGGCGAACCGCGTGCAGGATTGCGCGAGCACGGTGATTATCACGGCGGATGAAGGCCTGCGCGGCGGCAAAAAGGTCCCGCTGAAAAAGAACGCCGATGAAGCGCTGAAAACCTGCCCCGACGTTAAAACCGTCCTGGTGGTCAAGCGCACCGGCGGGGCCGTGCCGATGGTGGCGGGCCGCGACCTTTGGTACCACGAGGAAACCGCGAAGGTCTCCGCCGACTGCCCGCCGGAAGAAGTGAATGCGGAAGACCCGCTGTTCATTCTCTACACATCGGGATCGACCGGCAAACCCAAGGGCGTGCTGCACACCAGCGGTGGCTATCTCTCCTATGCCGCGCTCACCCACAAGCTCGTGTTCGATTACCGCGACGGTGAGGTGTATTGGTGCACCGCCGATGTGGGCTGGGTCACGGGCCATTCCTATATCGTTTACGGCCCGCTCGCTAATGGCGCGACGACGCTGATGTTCGAGGGCGTGCCGAACTATCCGGACGTGTCGCGCTTCTGGCAGGTCATCGATAAGTATAACGTCAATATCTTCTACACGGCCCCGACCGCGATCCGCGCGCTAATGCGCGAGGGCGAGGAGCCGGTGAAAAAGACCAGCCGCGCGTCGTTGCGTATCCTCGGGTCGGTCGGCGAGCCGATCAATCCGGAAGCCTGGCTCTGGTATAACCGCGTCGTCGGCGACGAACGCTGCCCGATTGTCGATACTTGGTGGCAGACCGAAACCGGCGGGATTCTGATTAGCCCGCTGCCCGGCGCGATTGCCACTAAGCCCGGCTCGGCGACGCTGCCCTTCTTCGGCGTCGTCCCCGCGCTGGTCGATAACGAAGGCGAAATCCTCACTGGCGCGACCGACGGCAACCTCTGCATTACCGAAAGCTGGCCGGGCCAAGCCCGCTCGGTCTATGGCGACCATAAGCGTTTCGTCGAAACTTATTTCTCGACCTTTCCGGGGAAATATTTCACCGGCGACGGCGCGCGCCGCGACGAGGATGGCTATTATTGGATCACCGGCCGCGTCGACGACGTTATCAACGTCTCGGGGCACCGCATGGGCACGGCGGAAGTCGAAAGCGCCCTGGTCGCGCATCCGAAAGTCGCCGAAGCCGCCGTCGTCGGCTATCCGCACGATCTGAAGGGCCAGGGCATCTACGCCTACGTAACGCTCAACAGCGGCGAAGAGCCGACCGAAGAGCTGCGCAAGGAACTGGTCGCCTGGGTTCGCAAGGAAATCGGCCCCATCGCCTCGCCCGACCTCATCCAATGGTCGCCCGGCCTGCCGAAAACCCGCTCCGGCAAAATCATGCGCCGCATCCTGCGCAAAATCGCCGCGAACGAACACGACGCGCTCGGCGATACCTCGACGCTGGCCGATCCGGGCGTGGTGACGGATCTGGTCGAACACCGGATGAATCGCGGGTAGTCTTAAAAGGTCAGGGCTTTGCCCCGACACCCCAACCAAGGGGCTTGCCCCTTGGTAATCCCATTTTCTGGATCCTACCGATCTATTGGATGGGAAAATTAATGATTACCGTCCAGGGCCGTCGGCCCTGGTTAGGAGAGCCCGAGAGGACGAATAGTCCTCTCGGAATTAAGGACTCGCCGCCCGCGACCATCCTTCCATCCACAGGCTGCGCAGCCGGTCGCCCTCGCCTTGAAAATAGGTGCCGGTCGGCTGGCATTCTGCCACGCGGTCGGCGCGGAAATTGCGCAGGGCGTGGCGGAGTTCGCACCAGCCGACGATGGTCGCGGTTTCCGAATAATAAATCAGGGCGATGGGCTGGATGATGCGCTGCGTCGCGCGGCCCTGTTCGTCGCGATAGTCGAGCGACAGTTTCTCTTCGGCCCGAATGGCGGCGCGCACCAAGCCTAAATCGAGCCCTTCAGGGGCGACGCTGCCCCAGGCGTGGAGCGTGCGCGGGGCGAGCGAATCGCGCAAGGGCGGCGGCACGGCGGCGGCGATTTTGGCGAGCACGCGTTTTGGCCGCTTGCTTCAGGGCGGCATCGGCGGTGCGGTCGATCAGCGCCATGCCGAGCACCACGGCTTCGGTTTCCTCGATGGTGAACATCAGCGGCGGCAGATCGAAACCGGGGCGCAGGATATAGCCGATGCCGCGTTCGCCCTCGATGGGTACGCGCATGGCTTGCAGCGCCGCAATATCCCGATAAATCGAGCGTAGGGTGACTTCCAGCCGGGCGGCGATTTGTGCGCCCGTCACCGGCGCTTTTGCCAGCTTCAGAATCTGAATGATTTCGAACAGTCGGGCGGCTTTGCGCATTGGGGGGAGCCTCATCGCACCTGACACAGGCCTGTCAGTTGACCTTCGGTATAGCAGGTCGTAGCACATCAAAACATCGGCGGGGTTTCCGCCGTGCAAGCGAGTCTCCTGACATGTCTTATATCGAAAATCTATGGATTTACTTTCTTCTCCTGACGGGAATCATCATCGTGCCCGGCATGGATATGGTCTTTGTCCTCGCCAACGCCCTCACCGGCGGGCGGCGCGCAGGCGTGTCAGCTACCCTCGGGATCATGCTCGGCGGTGCGTGTCATGCGCTCTTCGGCGCGGTGGCGGTGGCGGGATTAACCCGCTTCATCCCCTCCCTCTCCGGCCCGATGCTGTTGGCCGGATCGGCCTATATGATTTGGATCGGCTATACGCTGGCGCGCAGTTCCATTGTGATTACCTCGGTCGATCAACCGCCGCCGGGCGCATCGCGGAAAATCTTCCTTCAGGCCCTCGCCACCTGCTTGCTGAACCCGAAGGCGTGGCTATTCACCTTCGCGATTTTCCCGCAGTTCATGAAGCCCGCCTTCGGCCCGCTCTGGTCGCAAGGGCTGGTGATGGGGCTGATGACGATTTCGGTGCAGGGGATCGTCTATGGCGGCTTGGCCCTCGCCGCTCTGCGCAGCCGCGACGCCATCGTCTCCAATCCAGCGCTGACCATCTGGATCGGGCGCGTGGCGGGCGTCTTTCTGATGGTCATTGCCGCCTATACCGCCGTGCAGGGCTGGGCGGGTGTTTGAACGCTAAAACACCGTCGCTTGATAGCCGCCTTCGGCAATTTCCCGGCAGAAACCCTGCCACGGGCATTCGGCACAGGCGGCGTGAAAGGCACCCTCGCGGTAGGCGGCCCGTAAGGCCGGGCGACGGGCGAGCAGATCGGGGATTTCCGCGCCCGGTTCCAGTCGATCCTCGAAAAACGGTTGCAGCAGGGCGAGCGCGGTTTCGTCGCGCTGGGTAACGCTCGCGTTCCGGCAGTGGCCATCGTCATTGCGGCAACCGAGCAACCCGGCGCAGATCGAATCCGGCCCGGCGATCAGGCGCGCGGGGGTGCCACGTTTTAGGCTTTCCACCACGCCTAAAAGCCGAAGGGCGAAGCTATCGGAATAGCCTCGCCCCACGAAGGTCAGCAAACACAACAGATGATGCGGGCGAAGATTAATCACCCGGCGGGCTTAGCTGCGGTCGGAAGCGCGCACCGTCAGCACGGCAAGGCCGGTTTTCAGCACCGTCCCGGCGATGAAGGGCACGAAGCCGGAGAAGAAGGCGGTCGTTAGGGCCGCGTTGAAGCTCATCCCTTTCACCAGCGACAGGAAGGCGGCGAGCCCGCCGATGCCCGGCACGAAGACCGAAAGATGCGCCACGGTCAGCATTGCAACCGCGCCGCCCCAAGTGCGCAGCAGGCCGCGTTCAGCCGCAAAGGCCGCAATCGCGCCGCTCAGCAGGAAGCCGAACAGGAAGCCGCCGGTCGGGCCGAAGAAAGCCGCCGTCGAAAAGCCTTGAGCGAAGACCGGCAGGCCGACCGCCCCTTCCAGCAGATAGGCGACGATGGCACCGAAGCCGATCGTCCAACCGCCGAGGGCGGCAACGATGAGCACGGCATAGGTCTGCATCGTCATCGGCACCGGATACATCGGCACGGAGATTTGCGCCGACAGCGCCAGGATCAGCGAGCCGACCAGAATGGCGATGCCCTTGGTCAGCCAGGAGGCATTCGACAGGTGCCGGGCCAGCAGCGGGCGGCGGGTGGTGGCGGAAAATTTCAGCATGACGCGGGTTCCCTCACGACAAAAGTCTCTTATTGCCGGGGACGATAGCCGCCTCCCGCCCGTCCTGCAAGGGAATCGCCGTCGCAGGGGGCGAGGATTATCTTTCCGTATACGGAAACTTATACGCCGATAGCAAGGGGGGCGGAACGCGCATCTATTCCCTCGGAAACGGCGGAAAAGCGCTGCCGATAGGCCTGGGGCGTCATGCCGAGCCGCTGGCGGAAATGATGACGTAAGGTGCTCGCTGCGCCGAAGCCGCCGCGCGTGGCAATATCTTCCACCGAAAGGCGGGTGGTTTCGAGCAGGTCTTTGACGAGGTGGAGCCGCAGGCTCAGCAGCCACTCGGCGGGCGTGGTGCCGGTCGCGTCTTGGAAGCGCCGCAGGAAGGTACGGCGGCTCATCCCCGCCGTCGCGGCGAGCCGGTCCACGGGCCAATCGTCGCAATCTCCGCCTGCACGCGCTCGAACAGCGCCGCAAAGAGGCTGCCCGCGCGGGGCGGCACGGGCTGATGAATGAACTGCGCTTGCCCGCCCTCCCGGTGCGGGGCCACCACCAGCCGCCGGGCAACCAGATTGGCGATCTCCGCGCCAAAATCGCGCCGTACGAGATGCAAACACAGATCGAGCCCCGCCGCGCTGCCCGCCGAGGTGAGGATTTGCCCCTCGTCCACATAGAGCACGTTGGGATCGAGACTAAGCCAGGGGAAGCGTTCGGCGACCTGATCGATATAGCGCCAATGGGTCGTTGCCCGCCGCCCGGTCAGCAAGCCCGCTTCGGCCAGCACGACGAGGCCCGAGCAGATCGAAAGAATCCGCGCGCCCCGCGCCGCCGCCGCGCGCAAAGCGGCGCAGAGAGCCTCCGGCACGTCGCCGTTCACGCCGCGCCAGCCGGGAATGAGGATCGTCCCGGCGTCTTCCAGCAACTCCAAGCCGCCATCGACGCCGAGGCTCAGCATGCCGCCTTGCGCGCGCAGGGGCAGCGGATCGACGGCGGCAATGCGGAATTTATACCAGTCGGGCCGGGTAATCTCGGGGCGGGACAGGCCGAAAACTTCCGCGACGATGCCGAATTCAAACAGGCACAGCCCCTCATAGGCGAGGGCGACGACGGTTGAATTGGGTAGCGCGGGCGTTTCAATTTTTGGCATGATTTTGACGATAGTTGGCGTTCAGGCCAATCGTCAAGCGCCTCAATCCCAGGCAGCTTAGGGGCATCGAAACCTTCCCCAGGAGAAAGATCATGGCCCCTACCGAACCATCCTTCGTTGCCGCCATTCCCGCCGCTGACCCGGCGGTCGCCCGCGCCCATTTCGCCGCTCGCCTCGCTTTTGAGACCGATTGCGCCGATGTGCATGCCGCGCTCAGTTCAGGCAACCCGGATTTCGTGCTGCTCGAAGTGCGCGGGCCGGGGGCCTATGCGCGTGGCCATGTGCCCGGCGCGCTGAACCTGCCTTACCGGGACATGACCGAAGAGCGGCTGTCGATCTACCCAAAAGACACGCTATTCGTCGTCTATTGCGCCGGGCCGCACTGCAATGGCGCGGATCGGGGGGCGCTGCGCCTGTCGGAACTGGGCCGCAAGGTAAAACTCATGCTCGGTGGCCTCACCGGCTGGGCCGATGAAGGGTTTCCGCTGGCGACGGGAGCGGAGGCGGGGAGTCTTTAGGCGCTCCCAGCCCCGCAGGCGCGACTATTGGCTGCTATATTGACGATAAATCGCCTGAACCTCGGGCGATTTTTTCATCGTTTCGGCGGCAGTATTGAGGCGTTTATAGATGTCCTCGCTCACGCCTGCCTTGCTGACCATAAAATGAATATCGGCCTGGCTCAAAATGAGGGGGTGAGTTTCGACGGCACCGCCCATTTTCAGTTCCTCAACGAGAACATGCGCCGAGGCTAGGTCAACCAACATGGCCTTTAACCGTCCAGCCTCTAACTTGCGTAAATTCACCTCGTCCCGAACCGAGAGTTCGACCCACTCTGAGAACTGGGGTGATTTTTTTAAAGTCTCATAATCGTCACCATATTCCCA
>NZ_LAJY01000050.1 GCF_000963705.1 Elstera litoralis
CCGCCAAAGTAGAAAGGCACCGAATACTGCGAGATGAGAAGTTCGGGAAGCGCGCAAATTGCCGCGATGTAAACCGCGCCTAAAACCGTGAGCCGCGTCAGCACATGATCCAGGTGATCGGCGGTGTTCTTACCGGGGCGAATCCCCGGAATGAAACCGCCGTGCTTCTTCAGATTATCCGCCGTTTCCACCGGATTGAACACGATGGCAGTATAGAAGAACGAGAAGAACAGGATCATGCCGATGTAGGAGGCCAGATACAGCGGCGCGCCGTGCGCGAGATGTTCGCTGATCCAGCGCAGCACCGTCGGAAGCTCCGTCGGCGACTGCCCCGAGAACCCAACCAGCGTGCTCGGCAGCAGCAGGAGCGAGCTGGCGAAGATCGGCGGAATGACGCCCGCCGTATTCAGCTTCAGCGGCAGATGGCTCGATTCACCGCCAAACACCCGATTACCCTGCTGGCGCTTCGGATATTGGATCAGGATGCGCCGCTGGGCACGTTCCATGAAGACGATGAAGAGCACAACCCCGACGACGATGCCGAGTAGAACGATAATGAAAGCCGCCGACATGGCCCCGGTGCGCCCCAGTTCCAGCAAGCCCGCCAGCGCGCTCGGCAAATTGGCGACAATCCCGGCGAAGATAATCAGCGAGATACCATTGCCAACCCCGCGCGCCGTGATCTGCTCGCCGAGCCACATAACGAACATCGTGCCGCCGACCAGCGTAATCACCGCCGTCAAGCGGAAGAACATCCCAGGATCGATCACCGCCGAGCCGGTCGGCCCTTGGAAGCTTTCGAGCCCCACGGCAATCCCATAGGCCTGGCCCGTCGCCAGCAGCACGGTGAGATAGCGCGTATATTGATTAAGAACCTTGCGCCCGCTCTCGCCTTCCTTTTTCAAGGTTTCCAGGCGCGGGCTGACCGCCGTCATGAGCTGAATGATAATCGACGCCGAGATATACGGCATGATGTTCAGGGCAAACACCGTCATACGACCGAGCGCGCCCCCCGCCAGCATGTCGAACATGCCGAGGATGCCGCCCGCGTTCTGCTTGAAAATATCACTCAGAACCAACGGGTCGATGCCCGGCAGGGGAATATAGGTCCCCAGCCGGTACACGACGAGCGCGGCCAACGTGAACCAGATGCGAGCCTTCAGCTCCGTCGCCTTTGAAAAGGCACCGAAGTTGATATTTGCAGCAAGTTGTTCTGCAGCAGATGCCATCAGGTTATAAACCGCCAGCCGTTGAGAGAGAGAAATTAGGCTTCCGTCGTCGCCGGAACCGGCAAAACGACCGAGCCGCCCGCCTTTTCCACAGCGGCAACCGCTGCCGGGCTTGCTGCATCAAGCTCGATGGTCAGCTTTACCGTCAGCTCGCCCTTTGCCAGCAAGCGCGTGGGCGCATCGCCAATGCGAATCAGACCGGCAGCGGCCAGAACGGCCCCCGTGATGGTCTGATCGGCGGGCAAACGGCCTTCATCGACGGCCTTTTGAATCGAGCCGACGTTGATGACCTGGAAAGTCTTGCGGAAAATATTGGTGAAGCCGCGCTTCGGCAGACGCCGGAAGAGAGGCATCTGACCGCCTTCAAAACCACCGATAGCCACACCGCTGCGGGACTTCTGCCCCTTCACGCCATGACCGGAAGTCTTGCCCTTGCCAGAACCGATACCGCGACCGACACGCATCCGGCGCTTACGCGCGCCTTCATTGTCCCGGATTTCATTGAGTTTCATGGTGTTTTCCTCGGAAAAGGGGCGGGATGCTGCCACCCCGCCAGACCGCCTGGCGAACCCTTGCGGGTTACGCCGGGTCTTCGACCTTTATCAGATGCTGCACCGTACGGATCATCCCGCGCACCGCCGGAGTATCCTCCAGCACGCGGCTCCGATGCAGCTTGTTAAGACCAAGCCCCTTCAGCGTATCCCGCTGATAGGCTTCGCGACCGATCGGGCTACCGATCTGGGTGACTTTTACAGTCTTGCCAGTTTCAGTCATGATCTTACGCTTCCTTCGCGGCGGCGGCTTCGCCATCGCGACGACCGAGGATGTCTGCCACCTTCTTACCGCGACGCGATGCAACCGCACGCGGCGAGACAGTGCCCGACAAGGCGTCGAACGTCGCCTTAATCATGTTGTGCGGATTGGAGGTGCCCAGCGACTTTGCGACGACGTCTTGGACGCCAAGCGCTTCAAACACCGCGCGCATCGGACCCCCGGCGATGATCCCCGTACCGGCGGTTGCCGCCCGGAGAACAACGCGGCCAGCGCCAAAGTGCCCATTGGCATCATGATGCAGCGTACGGTTTTCCCGCAGCGGCACCCGAACCATGTTGCGCTTCGCCTGTTCGGTCGCCTTCCGGATGGCTTCCGGCACTTCGCGTGCCTTGCCCGACCCGTGGCCAACCCGGCCCTTACCATCGCCAACCACGACCAAAGCGGCGAAGCCGAAGCGACGGCCCCCCTTCACCACTTTGGCGACGCGGTTGATACCAACCAGCTTTTCAACCAGTTCCGATTCTTCCCGTTCACGCGGCTGACGCTCGCGATCCCGACGATCTTCCCGTGCCATTCTCGAATGCCCCCTTAGAACGCCAGCCCGGCTTCGCGGGCGGCGTCGGCCAGGGCCTTCACCCGGCCGTGGTAGATGTAACCGCCACGGTCAAAGACCACGATCGACACGCCCTTGGCCAGCGCACGCTGGGCCACGAGGGTACCGACGGCTTTGGCAGCCTCGATATCGGCGCCGGTCTTCAGTTGACCGCGCAGTTCTTTGTCGACAGAAGACGCGGCGGTCAGGGTTAGACCCTGTGCGTCGTCGATCACCTGCGCATAAATATGCTTGCTCGAGCGGAATACCGATAGCCGCGGGCGGCCATTGGACGTTGCCCTCAGTCGCGTACGGACGCGCTGACGACGACGCTCGAAGAGTTCTTTCGGCTTCATCATGGTCCGCGTCCTTACTTCTTCTTGCCTTCCTTACGCAGGATGGTCTCTTCCTCGA
Organism: Elstera litoralis; assembly: GCF_000963705.1. Lineage (GTDB taxonomy): Bacteria > Pseudomonadota > Alphaproteobacteria > Elsterales > Elsteraceae > Elstera > Elstera litoralis. The sequence continues at coordinate 3,010 of NZ_LAJY01000050.1, forward strand.
ACTTAATCCCCTTGCCTTTGTAGGGCTCGGGACCGCGGAAGCGGCGAATTTCAGCGGCAACCTGGCCAACCTTTTGACGGTCGGCCCCCGAGATTGCCAGCAGCGTCGGCTTTTCGGCAACAACGGTAATGCCTTCAGGGAGGGCATAATCGATGTCGTGCGAATAACCGAGCTTCAGCTTAACCACTTTGCCCTGCACATCGGCGCGGTAACCCACGCCGTTGATTTCGAGCTTCCGGGTAAAGCCAGTGCTGACCCCCTTCACCATATTATTGATGAGGGCGCGGGTGGTACCCCACATAGCGCGGGCCTGCTTGGTTTCCGTAACGGGCTTTACGGAGACGGTCGAACCGTCCACCGTGGTTTCGATATCCTTGGACAGCGGCAGGCGGAGTTCCCCCAGCTTACCTTGTGCAAGAAACACCCCATCCTTCACCGAGACCGTAACGCCAGCCGGAACCGCAACGGGATACTTACCAACACGTGACATTGGTCGCCTCCCTTAGAATATGCGGCAAAGCACTTCACCACCAACATTGGCAGCGCGCGCTTCGGCATCGGACATCACGCCGCGAGGCGTGGAGAGAATCGAAATGCCAAGACCGTTGTAGAACTTGGGCAGATCTTTGATCTTTGTATACACGCGGCGGCCGGGTTTGGAGACACGTTTAATCTCCTTAATCACGGCTTGGCCTTCGTGATACTTCAGCTCAATACGCAGTTCTTGGACGCCAGCCCGCACGTCGGCTTGAGTGTAGTCGCGGATGTAACCTTCACGCTTCAACACTTCGAGCACATTCGCCCGCAGCTTCGATGCCGGGGATAGAACCACCGACATACGCGCATGCTGGGCGTTGCGGATGCGCGTCAGCATATCCCCTAAGGGATCGCTCATCGCCATATCCTAAACTCCTCTTACCAGCTC
>NZ_LAJY01000500.1 GCF_000963705.1 Elstera litoralis
CGATATCGATTCGAACGAAATTGATTCTGTCAATTCTAACATTATCGCTTGTATTAATCCTATCATCGCTGATCGGTGTATTGAAGCTATCGGATACACGCAATTCACTGGATGCGGTTATTTCCCAACATGTTCCAAACTTCATGCTGCTTCAGGAAATAAGATCGGAAATCTTGGCGTTCAGGATTGCCGAGGCCCAACATATTCTCGCCTTTGACTTTCAAGATACGGTGGATGCCGAAGCGGTTTTGAAACGGACCAGCGCGGCGATTGAGGCAAAGATCACCGGCTATCAGGCCGCCGAGCCTGGGGCCGACGCGCAACGGCGGATCGATGGGATTCTAACCGCTTGGACAGCGCTGCTCGGCCAAAATAAAACCCTTATCGATCTCTCGGGATCGCAGCGGACCATCGAGGCCGGCACCTTATTCCGGCTGGAGGGCAAAAAGAGTTTCGATGCGCTGTTGGTGTTGATCGATGGTGAATTGGCGCGTGCCCGCAGCATTTCCGATCAATCGGCAGCTTCGGCTGTTCAGGAAGCCGGGAGTTCGGTCGCGCTGGTTTTGGCGTTTCTCGGTTGCGCCGTTGCCCTTGGCGCGGCGGTGATCGTCTATATTCTGAAAGGCGTTTCCGCTCCGATCCTGCACATGACGCTGGCCATGCGGGCGCTGGCCCAACGGGAGTATGGTCACGCCATTCCGCATCTCGCCCGCCGCGATGAAATCGGTGCGATGGCAACCGCGCTTGATGTGTTTCGCACCGAAATGCAAACCGCCGAGCGGCTAACAGCCGCCCAATTGCAGGAAGCGGCGACCAAGCTGGCCCGGCAGGCGGAGATTGACGCGCTGGTGTTAGGCTTCGACCGCAGCGCCAGCGAAACCGTTGAAGCGCTCGCCGGGGCCGCGACCGAGTTGCACGCAACGGCGCAGAGCATGACTGAAACCGCCGCCCACGCCGGTCATCAGGCCGAATCGGTGAGCGACGCCAGTTTGCAGGCAAATGGCAATGTTCAAACGGTTGCCGCCGCTGCCGAAGAGTTGAGCGCGTCGATCAGCGAGGTCAGTCGCCAAGTCCAACAGTCGATGGTCATTGCCGAAACCGCGCAGAAAGATGCCGTTCAAACCGCCGAACAAGTGCGCAATCTCGCTGAAGCCGCCCAGCGGATTGGTGAGGTCGTTGGGCTTATCAATAACATCGCCGGGCAAACCAATCTTTTGGCGCTGAATGCCACGATTGAGGCCGCCCGCGCGGGCGAGGCTGGCAAGGGTTTCGCGGTGGTGGCCTCCGAAGTGAAGAATCTGGCGGCACAAACCGCTCGCGCCACTGAGGAAATCTCAACCCAAGTCCAGGCCGTGCAAAGCGAAACCGGGGCCGTGGTCGCGGCGATCCGAACCATCGGCGAGACCATTCAGCAGATGAACGCTATCACCGCCACCGTCTCCGACGCGGTTGCTCAGCAAAATGCCGCAACGCGCGAGATTTCCCAGAACGTGCAACAAGCCGCATCGAGCACGCAAAGCGTTGCCTTTAGTATCGCCGGGGTAACGTCGGGCGCGGCGCAAACCGGGGCGGCGGCGGCCGAAGTCCTGAATTCCGCCGATGGTTTGGCCCGCGAAAGCACGCGGCTGCGTCAGGATGTGGAAAGCTTTCTGAGCAATATTCGCCGCGTTTAGCGGGTAAGCCCCCCCAATCTCTCGATATGATCCACCACCGCCTCAACCCCCTGGTTCTGGCGCACGGCGGTGAAGACGAACGGCCGGGTGCCGCGCGCTTTGCGGGCGTCTTGCTCCATCAGGTCGAGCCGCGAGCCGACGTAGGGGGCAAGGTCAGTTTTATTGATGACCAGCAGGTCCGAGCGGGTGATACCGGGGCCGCCTTTACGGGGAATATCGTCGCCCTGGGCTACGTCGATCACGTAGATCGTGAGGTCGGCGAGATCGGGGGAGAAGGTGGCGGCGAGATTGTCGCCGCCCGATTCGATCAGGATCAAGTCCAGATTCGGAAAACGCTCGCGCATGGTGGCGATGGCGGCGAGGTTGATCGAGCAATCTTCGCGGATGGCGGTATGGGGGCAACCGCCGGTCTCAACCCCCATGACGCGTTCGGAGGGGAGCGCCTGCATGCGGATCAGCGCGTCCGCGTCTTCCCGCGTGTAGATATCGTTGGTGATGGCGACCATATCGTAACGGTCGCGCAGCGCCCGGCACAGCGCCGCTGTCAGCGAGGTTTTGCCGGAGCCGACGGGGCCGCCGATGCCAACGCGCAGGGGGCCGTTCGGGGACGTGGATTTGAGCGCGGTCATGAGCGGAACAACCTTACGTGCTGGGTTTCATGGGCGAGGGACGCGAAGTCCGACGCAAAACAGGCACCGCCGAGATCGTCCAGATTTCCCGAGGCGGCCTCGTGAGCGGCGGTTTTCAGGATCGGCAGCAGATCGGCTAAAACGCGCTGCCCATCGAACTGGCCGATCACGCTGAGGCGAATGGCGGCGGACATCAGGTTACTGCAAAAGCCGAGGGTGTAAGCGTCCAACGTGGCTTCTAACGCAATCTGCCGGTCGGCGGCGGCGGCTCCCACGGCGATGGGATAGGCGAGGCGGTTGCTTTTCGCCAGCAGCGCTAAACTCGGCACCTCCCAGGCAGCGGTGCAGGCGGCGCCGAAGCCCCGGCCTTGGGTGAGCGTCTCAAGCTGGCGTTCGGCCCCCCGGTTGCAGGCGGCGGCAAGCTCGGCGGCGGCGAGGAGGCGTGCGGTATCGTCCGCGCGCCCAGCCCGCCAGGCTTCGGCGAGCAGCAGCAGATCGTTCCGCAGCGACCCCGAGGTCGCCAAATCGGTCAGCCACGCGCCAAGGCTCGCCCGGTCCGAGACGATCCCATCTTCCACCAGCTTTTCGAGCCCGTGACTGAAGCGAAACCGCCGACCGGAAACGCGGGCGAGAGCCAGAGGAAGAGTTCCGCCGGAAAGGCCGCTATCGGCAGGGGAAGGGCGGCGCCGTCCGCCATGTCAGTCGTGCGAATGGGCGTGGTCGTCGTTATGGGCATGCCCGTGCCCCTGTGCGTGCCCTGACGCATGCCCGTGGGAATGGGAATGCTGCAACGACGCCTGCCCGCCGTAAGCGCCGCCCTCCGGCTCGAACGAGCGCATCACCTTATGCACATGCCCGCCGAGGCCGTGGATCATCTCCGCCAGCACATGATCGGCTGAATATAGATCGCATCGTCGGTCAATTCGGCGGCGATATGGCGGTTGCCGATGTGCCAGGCGATGCGGGCGAGGGCGCGCGGGCCGTGGGCGTGGATTTCAAGCAGCGCTTCGGCGGCGGCTTTAATCAGAATGGTCCCGGTTTCGCCGGTTACAGCATCGCCCTCGGCCAAATAGGTCGCCTCCGGCAGATCAAGCAGAAACTCCGCGCCGCCATCGCTGGTCAGCACCACGCGGCGGCGGTAGCGGGACTCGCGGTCCAAGGTAATCGTATCGGCGACGGTCGCAGGATCGAAAGACCCGCGCCGTAGCACTTCGGTTGCGCGCTGCATGAACTCTCCGTGAAAGAGTTAGGGGCGCTGCCCCTAACAACCCCGGTTAAGGGGCTCGGCCCCTTAACAATCCCATTTACAATACTATTCTAACCCCTTTCCGGCGAGTTCAAGCCCTCGTGGATTCTCAAGGGGCCGTAGCCCCTTGAGCGGGGTTGGGGGCCGAGCCCCCTAGAACAAGAAGTATCTTTGCGCCATCGGCAGTTCTTTTGCGGGCTCGCACACCAGCAACTCGCCGTCGGCGCGGACTTCGTAGGTTTCCGGGTCGATGGTGATCGTGGGGGTGGCGTCGTTGAACACC
>NZ_LAJY01000501.1 GCF_000963705.1 Elstera litoralis
TCACATTGTTCTGTTCGAAGCGGCCTGCAATATCAACCTCACGGCGCAACCCAATGTTCACTATAACCAGGGCCAAGCCATTGGGGTTGCCTACCCGAATAGCTAATCCGCTACGTTAAACGGGAGAAGGCCGGTGCTCTTGGCTGGGAACCGGCCTTTTCTTATTTCTTCCCCAATTGCGTCGTCAGCCACGTAGTAAACGCAGGCGCATTCATATCGGTCTGCAAACGCGTGAGCATTTGGGCGATGGGCACGCGGTCGCTACTTTCGGAGCAGGACGCGCTGCGTTGGGCGGCTTGCGACTGGCGCTCGGCCTTATAGGCGCCTTCGAACCAGCCTTGCGCCAGGTTCGGCAGAGCGGGCAGCAGCCCGTCGATGTCGCTGACGCGCTTATCCAGGTCCTTCGTTGGCAGCGAGCAGGTTTCCGAGGCCTCGGCGATGCGGGCGGCGACGAGCGCGAGCGCGCGCAAATCGTCCACCCCGCCCATCGCCAAGCCGTTCACTTGCACGATTGAGGCGGGGGCGGCGGAAGTGGTCTTCGCGGCGTCCGATCCCGCCTGTTGGCAGGCGGCCAGCGCCAGCGCGCCGACAAGCGGCAGAACCAGGGAAAGCGCGCGGGGATAGGTCAAAATTCACTCCTGTTTCAGCACATAGGCCCCCCACCTATACGCGCTGCGGCGCGCAACGCAAAGCCCGATGCGTTACAAGCGCTTGACGATTGGCCCGAACGGTCCTTAATAAAGGACTGAATTAGTCCTATATAGGAAGCGGTGGGGGCGCTCTGCTCCCGAGGATGGAACCGGGGCCATGATTATCGTCAGCAAATTGGCCGATTATGCCGTCGTTCTGGCGGTGCATCTGGGCCAGATGGGGCCAGCGGGCGGCGCGCAAGCGAGCACGGCCGATCTCTCGGAAGCCACGCGGCTGCCGAGCGCGACCGTGGCCAAGGTGCTGAAGGCGCTCAACCGCGCAGGTCTGGTCACGGCGGCGCGCGGCTCTGGCGGCGGCTATCGCCTTGCCCGTGCGCCAGTGGAGATTACCGTTGCCGAGGTGATTGCGGCGATCGACGGACCTCTCGGGATGACCGAATGCGCGGGCGAGACCGATCACGAAGCCTGCACCCATACCTCCTATTGCGCCACCAAACCCCATTGGGCGCGCGTCACGCTGGCCGTTCAGGCCGCGCTCGGCGCGGTTACGCTCGACGATATGATGGCCCCGCCGTTCATGGCCCCCGCGCCGCGCCCCTCCGTGGTGGCCCCCCTCTCACTTGGAGCCGACGCCTCATGACTGCGCTCGATATGCCTTCTGCCGTCGATGCGGCCGTAGCCGACCAGCCCTATAAATATGGGTTCGTTACCGATATTGAGGCGGACGAAGCGCCGTTCGGCCTGAACGAAGATATCGTTCGCTTCATTTCGGCGAAGAAGAACGAACCGGCGTGGCTGCTGGAGTGGCGGCTGAAGGCTTTTCGCGTTTGGCAGGAGATGAGTCCGCCGACCTGGGCGAAGCTGAATGTGCCGGACATTGATTTCCAGGCCCTGCGCTATTATTCCGCGCCGAAAGTAGCCTCCGGCCCGAAGTCCTTGGACGAGGTCGATCCCGAGCTCCTGAAGACATACGAAAAACTCGGCATTCCGCTGAAAGAGCAAGCGTGGCTGGCGGGCGTGCCCGGCGTCGCGGTCGATGCGGTGTTCGACAGCGTTTCGGTGGCGACCACCTTTAAGGATAAGCTGAAGGAAGACGGCGTCATCTTCTGCTCCTTCGGCGAGGCGGTGCAGGAGCATCCCGAACTGGTGCAGCAGTATTTGGGCTCGGTCGTGCCGGTGGCGGATAATTATTATTCGGCGCTCAATTCGGCGGTGTTTTCGGACGGCTCCTTCGTGTTTATCCCGAAGGGCGTGCGTTGCCCAATGGAGCTTTCGACCTATTTCCGCATCAACGCCAAAGGAACCGGCCAGTTCGAACGGACGCTGATTATCGCCGAAGACGATAGCTATGTGTCCTACCTCGAAGGCTGCACGGCCCCGCAGCGCGACGAAAATCAGCTTCATGCAGCGGTGGTTGAACTCGTGGCGATGGATCGGGCACAGATCAAATATTCGACCGTGCAGAATTGGTATCCGGGTGATGCCGACGGCA
>NZ_LAJY01000502.1 GCF_000963705.1 Elstera litoralis
CACCCGCTCGCCCGCGCGCAACAGCAGGCTCGCGAGCGCCAGGGTCAGAACCTCCGCCCGGTCCCGCTTCGACGGCAACGCCGCCCCCGAGTGATAGCGCATCGAGGGCGAGGCGTCGCGCCACAGCCACAGGCTTTGCGCCGCCTCCCACTCCTGATCGCGGATAAACAGCGCGTCGGATTTCCCCGACTGCCGCCAATCGATCCGGCTGATGGAATCGCCGGTCGCATAGGGGCGGAACTGCCAAAAACTATCGCCCGTGCCGACGCGGCGGCGACCATGCACCCCCGGCGCGACTGTGGCGGCCACACGCAGGGCCGCCACCAACAACGGCGGCAACCCCCGCGCGGCGTCGAGCGCGGCCTGTTGGCGGGTAAGACTGAGGCTGCGCCGGTCGCCATCCGTGCCCCTAGCCCAATTCTTCGATCAAACGGGCGATAACATCGGCGACCGTCACCCCATCGGCGCGCGCGGCGAAACTCAGCGCCAAGCGATGCCGTAGCACCGGCGGGGCGAGCGCCGCCACATCGTCCAGCGAGGGCGACAGACGGCCTTGCAGCAAGGCGCGGGCACGGGCAGCCAAGAGCAGCGCCTGACTGGCGCGCGGCCCCGGTCCCCAAGCCACCGAATCACGCACCAACTCGATCGCGCTACTTTCGGGCCGCCCGGCGCGCACGAGGCGCAAGACGCCATCGACCACTGAATCGCCGACCGGCAGAACGCGCACCAGCGCTTGCAAGCGCAATAGCTCGCCTTCCTGCAAGACCTTATCCGTCGGCGGTTCGGCAACGCCTGTGGTCGCCAGCAACATCGTTCGTTCCGCGTCCCAATCCGGATAATCGACGGCGATGTTCAGCAGAAAACGGTCGAGCTGGGCTTCGGGCAGCGGATAGGTGCCCTCCTGCTCCACCGGGTTTTGCGTAGCGAACACATGGAACGGCGCGGGCAGCGCGCGCAAATGACCCGCCACCGACACGCTGCGTTCCTGCATCGCCTGCAACAGCGCCGACTGCGTGCGCGGGCTGGCACGGTTGATTTCATCGGCCATCAGTAGTTGGCAGAAAATCGGCCCTTCGATGAAGCGGAACGCCCGTCGGCCATCGGCCCCGTCTTCCAGCACTTCGGAGCCCAAAATATCGGCGGGCATCAGATCGGGGGTAAACTGCACGCGGCGGTCGGTGAGCCCCAAGACGGTGGCGAGCGCGGTGACGAGCTTGGTTTTCGCGAGCCCCGGCATGCCAACCAGCAGGCCGTGACCGCCCGCCAGCAGCGTGACCAGGGTTTCTTCGATCACCCGATCTTGCCCGAAAATCACCCTGCCCAGGGCGGCGCGGGTTTTTGCGAGCGTTTGCCCGGCGTCGGCAATATCATCGGCCAAACGGGCCGCATCTGTTGGGGGGGCGAGGACGCTCACGCTAAACCTCCTTCTTCATACCGACGCAGTCTTAAACGACCGGCCTTAAACCCAAGATGATGTGGGGATTAACCCCGTCAAGCGACGCAATCCGTCCCGAGAGATTCAGCATGACCGAAAAGGCCCCGCCCCTCCAGCCCCAAACCGCATTCCCCGCCCTCGACCCGATCTGCGGCGATTTCAGCATCGCCATTCGGCGCGACGGCACTTGGACCTATCAGGGCTCCCCCATCGGCGGATGCCCTTGGTGAAGCTCTTCGCTTCGGTTCTGCGCCGGGTGGGCGACGAGTATTGGCTGGTGACGCCAGTGGAGCGCGGCCGGATTGAGGTTGAAGACGTGCCCTTCCTCGCCGTCGAGCTTTCGGCCCAAGGTGCGGGGGATGCCCAAGTTTTGAGTTTCCGCACCAATCTTGACGAAATCGTGACACTGGACGCCAATCATCCGCTTTGGGTGCAGCAGGGCGCTGACATAGAGGGGCCGCAACCCTATATCTTAGTGAAACCGGGGCTGGAGGCTCGCTTGGTTCGCAGTGTCTTTTATCATCTGGTCGATCTGGCCGTGATCGACGCGGCGGGCCGAACGGGGGTATGGAGCGCAGGCCGCTTCTTCCCCCTGGATTAAAATGAGGGTTGGGAGCGTAAACGTGCAGGACGTGGAACAGGCAATTTCGGAAGCCGAGATTCGGGCGCGGCTGCAAGCGCATCGGAGTTTAGGCGAGCACGGCGATCACGCCTTAAGCGGTCTGCCGCCCCTCGTGCTGCCCGATGCCCCGACCCCGCCGCGCCCAGCGGCGGTTCTGGTGCCGATCCTTACCCACGCCAGCGGCTCCACGGTTCTGTTGACCCGCCGCACCGACCATTTGCACGATCACGCTGGGCAGATCAGTTTCCCCGGCGGGCGCATTGAGGCCGATGACGAAAGCCCGGAGGCCGCCGCCCTGCGCGAGGCGCAAGAAGAAGTGGGGCTCGATCCCGCCGCCGTCGATCTGCTCGGGCGGCTCGATCTCTACCGCACGGTCACGGGCTATGCCGTTACCCCCATCGTTGGACTAGTGTCGCCCACGGCGCGCTTCACGCCTGACCCATTCGAGGTAGCGGATATTTTCGAAGTGCCGCTGGGGTTTATTCTCGATCCGCGCAATCACCAGAAGCATTTCCGCGACACCCCCTTCGGGCGGCGCTATTTCTACGTGCTGCCCTATCGGGACCGTTATATTTGGGGAGCAACTGCTGGAATGTTGGTGAACTTCAGCCGGGTATTGAGTGGCGCATGATCCGTCTTCTCCTCACCTTCGTCGTGCCGCTGCTGCTGCCCTTTATCGTCTATGCCGTCTGGGGCTGGTTGCGGCGGCGGCAAGCGGTTGCGCGCGGCGAGCCGATGCCCGACCTTAAAGGCCCGCCGGTCGTGTGGCTCGGTATCGTGGGGATCGGGCTGGTTATTCTCGTGCTCGGCGGGCTGAGCTTGCAGCGCGGGCAAGGCACGCTGGGAAGCTATGCCCCGCCCCATGTGGAAAATGGCCGCATCGTGCCCGGTACAATGAAGTAATGGGGGCCGCGCCGGGTCTTCTCCTTCCCCCCGCCGACTGGTGGCAGGGGGCGAAGACGCAAGCCGTTCTAAGGGCATTGCAAGGCGAGGCCCGCTTTGTCGGCGGGGCGGTGCGCGATGCACTGCTGGGCCTGCCGGTGCACGATATCGATCTTGCAACGCCGCTGCCGCCCGAAACAGTGATGGCGCGGGCCAGGGCGGCGGGGCTGAAAGCCATTCCCACAGGCCTTGAGCACGGCACGATCACCCTGGTCAGCGGCGGCAAGCCCTTCGAAGTCACCACCTTGCGCCGGGATGTCGCCACCGATGGGCGGCATGCAATCGTTGCGTTTACCGAACAATGGCTTGACGACGCCGCCCGACGCGATTTTACCCTGAATGCGCTTTATGCCGATGGCGCGGGCCGGGTCTATGACCCCGTCGGCGGCTTGCCCGATCTTCAGGCGGGCCATTTGCGCTTCATCGGCGATGCCCGCGCGCGGATTGCGGAAGATTACCTGCGCATCCTGCGCTATTTCCGCTTCCAAGCCCGCTATGGCCGCGTGCCGCCCGATCCGGGGCTTTTAGCGATTTTAGCCGAGTGTGCGCCGGGGTTGGACCGTCTTTCCGCCGAACGAATCTGGTCCGAACTAAAAAAACTGCTCGCCTGCACCGATCCGCGCGCCAGCCTGGAGGCGATGCAGCAAAGCGGCATTCTGCGCCGGATTCTGCCCGAAGCGCGCGCCGATGCCGGGCCGATCCTCGCCGCCCTGCCCGCCGCCCCCGGATGGGCGGCGCGGCTGTTGGCGCTGTTGCCCGAAGGCGCGGGGCTTCCCGGCTATGCCGGGCGCTTGCGCTGGAGCAAGGAAGAGCTTCACTTCCTTTCGATTGCGCAACAAATGGCCGAAACTGAGCTTTCATACCCCTATGGGTTGCTGCGCCGCTGGGGGCCGGAGCCACTGAAAACCGGGATTTTGGTGCGGGCGGCGCGCGGGAATCCCGACCGGCTGCCGTGGTTGCCGCTGCTGGAAATCCCCCTGCCCGCCTTCCCCATCGGCGGGGCCGATGTGCAGGCGCTGGGGGTTGCGCCGGGGCCGGTGATGGGCAAGCTTCTGAGCGAAGCCGAACGCTGGTGGGAAAGCGGCGGCTGCCGGGCCAACCGCGCCGAAACCCTCGCCTATCTCGCCGAAATCCTGCCGCCTGAGTGAGCCCGACGATGACGCCTGCCCCCGCTTCCTGGCGCGCGATGCGCCCCGACGATCTGCCCCAGGTGAACGCCATCGCCGATAGGGTGCATGAGGCCTATCCCGAAGACCCGATGGTCTGTACCGAGCGGCTTCGACTGTTTCCGCCAGGATCGCGCGTCGCCGAACGGGCGGGTGAATTGATCGGCTATGCCGTCGCCCATCCCTGGCACCTGCTGCCCCCGCCTTTGGATTCGCTTCTTGTTGCATTACCGGAACAAAAATGACTGCCTGTATTTACACGATGTCGCCCTGCTGCCCGAAACGCGTGGCGCGCGCTTAGGTGAGGCGCTCGTCGGCTATTTGCAGGATTTGGCCGGGCAGATCGCAGCGCCTCGCCTCGCCCTCACTGCTGTTTATGAAACGCCGCGCTACTGGTCCCGCTTCGGCTTTACGCCCTATCGAACACCAGCGATTGCCGAAAAACTGGCGAGCTACGGCGCAACCGCGACTTTTATGGTGCGCGAAATCGCTTAATCCAGCATTAGCCACGCCCAGAGTTTCGCCGGAACGTCGCCGCCGGTGACGCGCGCCATCGGGCTATTGTCGTCATTACCAAGCCAAACCCCGGCGACGCGGCCCTGGGTGCTGTCCCACCCGACGAACCAGGCATCGCGATAGTCGGAGGTTGTTCCGGATTTGCCCACCGCCCCCTCGCCAACGACCCCAGCGGCTTTACCGGTGCCGTGGGTGATAACGCCGCGCAGCATCGCCCGCATGCTCTCGGCAATCGCGGGATCGATCACCGTATCGCCCAAAGGCGCACCCTGCCACAGCAACGCCCCCGCCCGGTCGCGGATGCTGAGAATACCATAGGGCCACGCGGCCTTGCCGCCATTGGCGAGCGCGGCATAGGCGCCGGTGAGGTCGAGCAAAGTCACCTCGCCCGCTCCCAAGGCCACGGCCAAATTAGCCGGGAGTTTTGCGCGAATGCCTAATCGGTGCGCAAGCGAAATGACTTTTTTAATACCAACATCCTGCGCCAGCCGCACGGTCGGTATATTCAGCGATTCGGCGAGGGCCTGCGACAAGCTCACCGAGCCGCGAAAGCGGCGGTCGTAATTCTCCGGTGTCCAGGAACCGATGCGTAAGGGCGAATCCTCGACGCGGCTCTCGGCGGTCCAGCCCGCTTCCATCGCCGCCAGAAACACGAAGGGTTTGAAGCTGGAGCCGGGCTGGCGCGGCGCGAGCGCGCGGTTGAACTGGGAGCGGCGGTAATCGCGGCCGCCGACCAGCGCCCGAATCGCGCCATCGGGATCGAGAATCACCGCCGCGCCCTCGCCGATTTTCCGGTCGCTCCCCTCCTGGGCCAACATCGCCGCCAGCTTTTCCTCGGTTTGGCGCTGCAACGCCGGATCGAGCGTGGTTTGCACCACCAAATCGCGATCAATCGGCACGATATCGCCCAATTCCTCCATCACCCAATCGGCGAAATGCCGTCCGGGGCGCGGGGGCGGCGATCTGGCCCAGCATCGGCGCGCCGCTGGCAATCGCGGCCGTCGCGGCGGCTTGGGAGATGAAATCGGCGCGC
>NZ_LAJY01000503.1 GCF_000963705.1 Elstera litoralis
CTCGAACGTTTTGATCGAGCAAACGCGCAAACGCGTCGACCAATTGGTCGCCGATGGAATGAAATATGCTCAAACCGGGCAGATTTCTTCTATGGAGCGGACCGTTACAAATATTCAAATCTTCATTAAAAATCCAAAACTGCCGCGCGACTTGATTAACGATGCGCAGCGCGCCATCGTGAACATGGAAAAAGAAGGGTATATCTTCTATATCGATGATCTTTTGGTAAAAGCCCGCGACGCGGCCCAAGATCAACGCTTGAAGCAGAAGCACGCTATTTTGTTGATGGTCAAAGAATATCTGCCGAAAGCCATGAAGGCGGGCGCGAGTGACGAGTTTCGGCATTCGGTGGAACGGCGGGTGGAGTTGATTAACCTCACCGGCAATCCGACTGCGCCCGAATCGGGCTCGCGCGCGAAACCGATGGATAAGCTGCGCTCACTGCTGCCCAACCGCGCCAAATTGTTCGGGGGCGATGGAAGCGAGGGTTGAGCCGCGCCGGGGCGGTGCTGCCGGGCACGCGCGGACGGGGCTGCGGTTCGGCGGCTTGTTGGCGGCTTTTCTGTTGGTTTTCGGCTTTGGGCTGGTGCGTGCGGCAGCGGCCCCGCCGGTAACCCCTATTGTTATTACACTTACCGGCGACGAAGCGCCGGGCGTGGTTGACCGGCTGATCGAAGCGGCGGCGCGCCAAGGCCATCCGGTTGAGTTGCGCCTGATGACGCCTGCGGCCAAGGCCGCGATGACGGCCGCCCTCTCCCCCGATGCCGAACGCAGTGGCTGGGCCTTGCTCGCCGAAAATTTCAGGGTCGGCACGCAGTACGGTTGGGATGCGGTGCCCTTCATTCCGAGCCTCTGGGACGATCTCGTTCGTGCCTGGGGGGATATTCGCAATCGCGGGTCCGCCCCGGCGGCGATGGGGGTAGCGGCGGCGATTATCCTCGGCTCGGCGCTGGCGGGCTATGCGCTGATGCGCCTTGTGCGGGTGTTGTGGCCGCGCGCGCGGCTCGACTGGCGGCCCTCGCAGCCCGATGGCGCATTGATCGAGCGCGTGGCGGGCGGGCTCGCGACGTGGCTGTCGCATGTTCTGGGGCTCGGTCTGTTTTTGCTCGTCTCGCAAAGCCTGAGCGCTTGGCTGCTCCCGGAACCCGATTTGGCGCGCTGGGTCGCCGAAGGGGTGAGCGCGGTTGCCATTGGCTTCATCGCTTATGTGGCGACGGGCGAATTTCTGCTGGCGCCGGGGCGGCCCGAATGCCGGGTTATGCCGCTCCCGAATGCTGAATTTCATGCCCGGTGCTTGCGCTTCTATGGGCTGGCGGGGCCGTCGATCCTGTTCACGGTTGAGCTTTTTACGCGCATCGGGGCCTCGTCCATCGCGATTGCCGGTTGGTTCAGCCTCCTGGGCGGCGCGATAACCGTGGCGAAAATCTGGTGGTTCTGGGTGGGGCGGCGCGATATTCGGGCGCTCTGTTTGGGGCAAGAGCCGGTCAGCCTGGGACGGCGGGCGATGGCCTCGGGGCTGCCGTCGTTCCTAATCGCGTCGGCGGTGCTCATCTGGGCGGTCGGTCGGGTGTCCGCCGTGGCCCCCGATGGCGCAAGCTGGGCGAATGCGGCGGGGGCGACGCAGATTCTGCTAGTCCTGATTCCGATTGCGGCGGCGGGGTGCGCCGCGTTGATCCGCGAGTGGATTGCCAATACCCCCTGCGTCGAAACCGGCTTGATCGATACCAACCCGATTATGCGCGCCTGGGCTTTGGTGGCGGCGACGACGGCGGGCGCGGTGGTTTGGATTATCGGCCTGTGGTTCTTGGGGCGCTTGTGGCAGTTCTTCCTATCCGAAATCTTCACCCCAAAGCAGGTGGCGGCGCTGGAAGGCCCGATTACCGTGATTGCGGTTTTACTGGTCGGTTGGATTGGCTGGACCTTCCTCTCGGCGCTGTTCACCGCCTATGCGCCGCCTGCAAACGCGACGGGGCCGATTGGCCCGGATTCAGAGGATGATGGGGCCGAAGCCCCCGTCTACAGCCGCTTTGGCACGATTCTGCCGCTGTTGCGCGCCGTTGTTCTGGCGGCGGTGGTTGGGATTACCCTGCTGGTCGCGCTCTCGCGCTTGGGCATCGATATTTCGCCGCTATTGGCCGGGTTTGGGATTTTGGGCCTCGCCATTTCCTTCGGCTCGCAGGCGTTGGTGCGCGATATTGTTTCGGGGATTTTCTTCATCGCCGACGATGCGTTTCGCGTCGGCGAATATATCGATACCGGCAAGCTGAAAGGCACGGTGGAGCGGATCACGCTGCGCTCGGTGCAGTTACGGCACCAGAGCGGCTTGGTTCACACGATCCCCTTCGGACAAATCTCCTCCGTCACCAATTCCAGCCGCGAATGGGCGACGGTGAAGTTCAATATTCGGCTCGACCGCGACACCGATATCGAAGTTGCGCGCAAAACCATTAAGCGCGTCGGGCTGGCGATGGCTGAGATGCCCGAGTTTGCACCCTTGATGATCCTGCCGCTCAAAATGCAAGGCGTGGCCGAGATCGATGATACCGCCATTATCGTGCGCCTGAAGTTTACCTCCAAGCCCGACCGCGCCAGTTGGGTTCAGCGCGAAGCCTTGAAGCGCGTCTATGCCGCTTTGCGCGAGGCCGGGGTGATCTTCGCCTCGAACGCCGTCACCGTGCGCGGCAATGGGGAGCATCATCCGGCGGCGGCGGCTAGCCTTGCGGCGGCACCCGTGGCGAGCGCGGTTCTGCCGTCGGCTTAATCGGTGTTCAGTGCGGTTTTCAAGAAACTCAGCAGCGCGCGCACGCGGGCCGGGCCGCCGCGCCCGTCTTGCGTGAGCGCGTAGAGTTGGCCTTCCCCCAGGCTCCAATCGGCCAGAACGGGCAGCAGCCGCCCGCCCGCCCGCGCCTCGGCGGCCAGCAGATGCGGCAGAGGCGCTATACCACCTCCGGATTCGGCAAAGCGCAATGCGCTGGTGAAGTCAGACGTGGCGAGCTGGGCACGAACGGTGACGATCTCGGTTCGACCGCCCGCATGGAGAGAGAGCATCGTCTGGCCCCGAAACGTTGCTGCGAGAATGACCGCATGGGCGGCCAGCGCCTCGGGCATCGCGGGTGCCCCCCGGATATCGAGGTAGGCGGGGGCGGCATAGAGCCCGACGCCAATCGGGCGTAAGGGTAAAACCGGGTAGGCGAGATCGGCGCGCGGCCCCAGGCTGACGCGCAAGGCCAAATCGAGCCGGTGCGCGGTGAGGTCCAAGGCCGTATCGAGCCCGATGATCTCAATCCGTACCTGCGGGTGCGCGCGCTGGAATGCCACCAGCAGCGGCGGCAATATTTGCGTGGCGAAATCAACCGGCGCGGTTAGGCGAATAAGGCCGCGCACGGCCTGCCGGGTGCGGCGGGCGGCATCGGCGGCATC
>NZ_LAJY01000504.1 GCF_000963705.1 Elstera litoralis
GTAGAGGATCGAGGCGTATTTTGCGGCGCGCTTCGTCCATGATCCGGCGATAGGCATAGACGAAATCTTCCGCCGTCACTGGCGTTCCGTCCGACCAATTCGCATCGTTGCGGATCTTAAAGGTATAAACCGTGCCGTCCGGGCTGATTGTCCAGCTTTCCGCCGTGCCGGGGATAACCGAGGCGTCGGCGGCTTCGGTGGTAAGCCCGAGATAGAGATCACCCGCGATGCGGTTTTCCCAGGTCCCCGACATGTTTTGCGGATCAAGCGTATCCGGCTCGCCCAGATTGGCAATCCGCAACGTCATTTGGGCTTGCGCGAAGCCGGTAATCAGGGCCGTCGACAGCCCAAGGGCCACGGCAAAGGACCGAAACTGAACCATAATCAAGACATCCCCCAGAGTTGTGAACGAGTGCCCCGCTTTTTTTTTTTGGTCTTGAGCGCCATAGACGGGGCAATGCAGCGCGGCGATCCTTAAGGATCGGTTCACACGCTGCACGACATTAAACAGCTTTTGGTTTCGCGTGCAATAAGCTCGCGGATGAAAATATAGGCGGGTTTTAGGGTTATCTTGAGAGATTAAGAAATAATTCAGAAATATTTACATCCGACTCGTACGGTGGCCCCATTTGGTAATAAGTAAGGCGGGCCAAACCCATAGTATCCCAAAAATTATGTAGTAGACGAGGTCGAGCCACAGGTTCTCCGGCAGCAGCATGCGCAGATTGAGCACGGCAATAATATATAGGAGCAGAAAAATCAGGACACCCAAGGCCCCAAGGAGACGGCGTAAAGACGGGGGCATGGGCAGGTCCGCAGTGGTTCGGGGCAAAAACTGAGCGGGTTCTAACGGAAAATCGCCCGCGTCGCCAGTCCGCGCTGGGCCATGAGCCGCGAAATCCGGTCTTTGATCTCAAGCTTCTGGCTTTTCAGCCGGCGCAGGCGCACCCCATCGGGGCAGGGGCGTTGGATTTCTTCCTGCACTTCAAGATCAAGCTGATTATGGACCATGCGCAGCGCTTCGACCTGCGCGTAGCGGCTCATCATCCGAAAACCCACCCCATCACACTGACATAAAAATGTAATATAACGACTCAAGGCACCGATGTATAGCCCTTCGCCTGCATACAGTCGGTTAAAGCTCGGCTGTCCCGGCGTCGTTGCGCGGACGCATCTATATCGCCGCGCAAGGCCTCATAGCCGGTTCCGCGTCCGGGGGCGAGTTCTCCCCGCGCGGCGGCGACCCGGGTATCGCGGCGGCGGGCCTCATCGCTTGTGAACCGAAGCTCCTGCTGGCACGCGGCAAGATCCTTGTCCCGCGTTGCCGTATCGCCGCCCGCCTTCTCCCATGCGGGGGCCGCTGCGCACCCGGCGACAAAGAGTAGGGCGACGAGAGGGCGCGCGATCACAGTTCGATCGCCATGCCTTCGCGGGCAATCGTCACCCGGTCCCAGAGTTGCCGGGCTTGGCGCTCAACGGCGGCCATTTTATCGTCGGTATTGTCGGGGTCGTGGTGGAAGATATAGACCCGGCCCACATTGGCATCCTTGCCGATGCGAATGGCCTCTTCCCAAGTGGAATGGCCCCAACCGACCCGGCCGCGCGCATATTCTTCGTCCGAATAGGTCGAATCATAAATCATCACATCGGCGTTCTGGACGAGGTCCATAACGTTCGGATCGCGCCGACCGGGATAATGCTCGGTATCGGTCACATAGCAGACGCTGCGCCCGCCCGACGTAATCCGGTAGCCAGTGGCCCCGTTCGGGTGATTGAGGCGGCAGGTCTTCACATGAATGCGATCACCGATGACGAGATCTTCGCCGGCCTCGAAGTCGTGGAAGCCCATATTCGCGGCCATGTGGGACAGCGAAACGGGGAAGAGCGGGTCGCGCATCTGCTCGGCAAACACCGAGCGCACCCCGCCATTATCGCGGAGATGACCCGCGAAGATATCGAGGTGGAAGCTGCCGATCCACGCGGGGGCAAAAAACGGGAAGCCGATGATATGGTCGGTATGGGTGTGCGACATCAGCATTGTTGCTTCGCGCACACCTTTTGCGACCAAATATTTCCCAAGCTGCCACAGCCCCGTGCCCGCATCGAGAATGATGACTTCGTCACCCGACTCAACCGAAACACAAGCGGTATTGCCCCCGTACAGCATATGCTGCGGTGTGGCACAGGGGAAGCTCCCGCGAACGCCCCAAAAGGTGACTTTAAGTTCCATCCGATCCGGCTTCTTCACGGAAAACCAGTTTCTAAATAGCATCATAGCTGAC
>NZ_LAJY01000505.1 GCF_000963705.1 Elstera litoralis
CGCAAAGTGCTGAACGAGTCGCGAAGAACGCCGTTCAGGAGCACAGAATCTGAGGGCTTCTCAGGAGTCGCGGGATGGAAAACCCTGCCGCCTCGGCAGGCCTGCCGCGTTATTTAACTACAAAAAAAAGTCACCAAAACACGGCAATGCTACATGAAAATTAACATAATGCCGCTTCATCTGGGGCAGGCTTGTCCCCTCCCGTTCTCCTGAGAGGAGTGCCGGGGATATTGGACACTTTCGAAATAAGGAATACCAGACGGCCTGTAAGCCGGGTTCTGTCCGGGGCCTTGCGGCCCGTGGATGACCATTCCTCTGGGATGATCGTTGCCGATCACCTCTCGCAACCAACCCGAAGAGCGGCGCGGAAATGCGCTGTACCCCGCAAGGGGGCCTGCCCTTCCTATTCGGTTTTGCTCCGGGTGGGGTTTACCGTGCCGCTTCCGTTGCCGGTCGCGCGGTGCGCTCTTACCGCACCCTTTCACCCTTACCGTGTGCGCCCGAAGGCGGACATGGCGGTTTGCTTTCTGTGGCACTATCCCTAGGGTCGCCCCCGCCGGGCGTTACCCGGCACCCTATTTCCGTGGAGCCCGGACTTTCCTCCCGTCGCTTGCAGCGACGCGCGGTCATCCAGCCGTCTGGTGGCGCAGGCTTAGACGGCACAGGCGTGGGGGTCAAGGGTGAAAGGTTAACCCAGATACGTGCGGATCTGGTCCGGGGTCATATTGCCGCCGCAGAGAACCGTTGCAACCTTCTGTCCCGCAAACGCCTCCGGGCGCTCCAGAACCGCGCCGACGCCGATGGCCCCTGCGGGTTCGACGATCAACCGTAATGCTGATGGCAGAAGCGCATCCCGGCCAGAATCGCCCCGTCGCGCACACTCCACACGTCATCGATGGTCTGCTTGAGATATTCCAGAGCATAGGCCGACGGCGCGCGCTGGGCGAGGCCATCGGCAATGGTCGGAACTTCTGCCGGGGGAACAGTGACGACTTTTCCCGCCTGCCAAGACAGCAGCATTGCCGGGCTGGTTTCGGGCACGAGGCCGATGACGCGCACCTTCGGCCGCTCCGAGCGGATCCACAGCCCGATGCCGATCGCCAGCGCCCCTGCACCAAGCGGTACTAGGATCGTATCGAATTCCTCGGCCGATGCCGTCATCTCGCGGGCGATGGTGCCGAAACCTTCCACAACGCGCGGGTGCGCACCGTCGTCGAGAAGCTGTGCCCCGAGGGTCTCGGCATAGGCGCGCGCGGCCTCTTTGGCCGCGTACATATCCGCCCCCTCCAACCGCACCTCGGCCCCCAGTTGCCGCATCGCCTCCAGCTTGGCCGGATTGACGCTGGTCGGGGCGAAAACGATCAGCGGGCGTTGCTTATCCCGCGCGGCATAGGCGAGCCCCTGGCCGAAATTCCCCGGCGAGGCCGTGACCAGCGGTTCCGTGCGCGCAGGCTGCCCGGAGAAAAACCAATCGGCCCCGCGCCCCTCGGCGGCCCGAATTGGGTTCTGTGTTTCAACTTTTTACACGCAAACTGCACGGTAAAACCGCATCGGCGGATGGGTGCCCGTAGAAGGGTGAATTTCGGAAAACCGGATTGATCGCGTGATGGGCCGCGCAAATACCGATGATGCTCGGAGGGGGCGCTAAGTCGGTCATAGGCGCTAGAATAGTCTATTCCTGAGCAAAAAATAACCTTTTCACGATGGGAGGGATGAATTTTTACCCTGGATCGCGCAAAAAATCGCGCCGCTGAGTTTCGCTGAGATTGCTTCCGCAGAGAATAGTTGCAAGCCGATGCCCGGCAAGCCGCCCCTTATGCTCTAGCGCGGCGGCAACCCCGGCGGCTCCGGCAGGTTCCACCACCAACCCATAGTATTCATGGCAAAAGCGCATCGCCGCGCGCAGCGAGGCCTCGGAAACCTCCCACACGGCATCGACCGTCGCGGGCATGCAGGCCAGGGCGTAGGGCACCGGCGCGCGCACGGCGATGCCATCGGCGATAGTGGCGGCGTTCGCGGTGGTAATCGGGTGGCCCGCCTCCCACGAAAGACGCATGGCGGGGGCCGCCGCCGCGACGATGCCGATCACCCGCACGCCGGGCCGTTCGGCTTTGAGCCACGCGCCAATGCCGGTCAGCAGCGCACCATTGCCCAGGGGAACGAGCACCGTATCGAACTCAAGGCGGGCGCGCGTCATCTCTAAGGCCATCGTGCCCGCGCCCTCGGCGATGCGCGGGTGGGCACCGTCCTCGATGAAAAGCCCGTCCTGCTGCTCAGCAAAGGTGCGGGCGGCGGCTTTGGCGGCGTCGAAATCATGCCCTTCCAGCCGAACTTCGGCCCCGAGGCGGCGCATCGCCTCGATTTTCAACGGATTGGCGGTGGTCGCCGCAAAAAGGATCACCCGGCGGCTTCGGGCGCGGGCGGCATAGGCGAGCCCCTGGCCGAAGTTGCCCGCAGAGGCTGAGACCAAGAGTTGATCGGACGGGGCAAGCCCCGCCAGGAACCAATCGGTTCCCCGACCTTTAAACGCGCGGGTGGGGTTCAACCCTTCGACCTTTACCGCGAGCGGCAGGCTTAAAGCCGCGTCGGCGGCGGGGTGCGACCAGAAAGGGGTATTGAGGAAAACCGGATCGATGGCGGCATAGGCGGCACGAATTCCGGCGGCGGAGGGTGGGGGGAGATGTGGGCTCATGTGGGAAAGCCTAGCGTTTTCCCTTGCGAAAAAATCCTTACCTCTCAGAATATTCGGGAAATTTTTGCGTCTCCTCTGGAAAAATCGATGAATTTTCCCGATCTGCTTTCCACCTCGGATATAGCCCTGCTGGCGGCGGTGCAGGACAATGCCGATCTAACCTTGGACCAGCTTGCGGATCGGGCGGGGCTCTCGGTTTCCGCCGTGCAGCGCCGTTTGAAAAAAGCTCCGCGACGCTGGGGTTATTCAACGTACCGTCGCGCTGCTCGACCCGAAAGCCGTTGGCCAAACCCTCAGCCTGATTGTCGAGTTGGAACTGGAGCGCGACCGGCACGATCTGCTGCCGCCCTTGCAAGCCTGGATCGCGCGGGAAGCCGCCATTCAAAACGCCTGGTTTGTCACCGGGCGCGGCGATTTGGTGCTGTCGATGACGGCGGCGAGCATCGAAAGTTTCGATGCCTTCATGGAACGAATGCTGGCCGACCATCGGGTGATCCGGAAATATACCACCAGCGTCGTGCTCAAAACCTTGAAACGCAGTTTGGCCGTTGCGCTGGAGCCCGGCTTCCGCCAAGCCTGAGCGAAAGATCTAAAAGAGGGTGGTTTTGATGATCGATCTTTCGGCGGTCTCCCTGCCGGTCATTTTCGCTGCAAGTCTGATCGGCATGCTCCTCTGCCTGGAAATAGGGTGTTTGTTAGGGCGGCGGGCGCGACGGTTGGGCGGCGACAATATTTCGACGCTGGAGGCCGCCGTTCTCGGGCTCTTGGCGCTGATGATCGGTTTTAGCGTTTCGATCTCGGTCACGCGCTTCGATACCCGCCGCGATGCGATTCTGGATGAGGCCAACGCCATTGGCACTGCCGCTTTACGCGGTACGCTGCTGCCCGCGCCCCATGATGCGACCAACCTGCACTTGCTGCGCGCCTATACCGATTTGCGGCTGACCCTCACGGCGGCGATCGACCACCCGGCGGAGATGGCGCGGATCATTGATGCCTCGAACGCCCTGCTTACCGAGCTTTGGGCGGATGCCAAAACGCTGGCCGCGACTCATCCCGCCGTGGTACCCACGGGGCTGTATATCGAATCATTGAATGCGCTGATCGATATGCAGGAAAAGCGGTTATCGGCGCTGCGCAGCCGGGTGCCGAATATCGTGCTGGTCGCGCTCTACGGTATCGCTTTCGTGGCGATTGGGTTTGTTGGGTACGGTTTGGGGCTCGAACCCCATCGCCGCCGTAGTCCTGCCTATATGATGGGGCTGCTCATTGCGGCCGTGCTTTTGTTAATTCTCGATATGGACCGGCCCAGCACCGGCTTTATCCACGTCAGTCAGCGGCCTTTGATCGATACAGCAGCGTCTTTGCGTAGTTTGGGGAACTAGGCGCTTCCCGCAAGGTTGGGGAAGCGCATGATAGGGTTTACTTCGGTGCGTACAAAGGTTTGGGCAGCAGCA
>NZ_LAJY01000506.1 GCF_000963705.1 Elstera litoralis
TTCTGGGAAATCGAGTGCGCGCACTAATTCTGGAAAATGCCCCGACAGTTAAGTTTTTTGCACCCGACGTCGCGTATGCTGATGCGTACCATTATTTACCCGCGCTCCTCACAAAGCGTGGTCTTCCAGCCGATACGGTTTTGGAAACGCTGG
This sequence comes from Elstera litoralis, assembly GCF_000963705.1. Classification (GTDB taxonomy): domain Bacteria; phylum Pseudomonadota; class Alphaproteobacteria; order Elsterales; family Elsteraceae; genus Elstera; species Elstera litoralis. Next base: position 154 of record NZ_LAJY01000506.1, read on the forward strand.
AAGCCTTGGAAACACTCGTCCACTCAATTGATGCCAATCTATACGGTGGTTTGAAAAACCGAGCCCTTCAGCGGATCGCTGCGCGCGATGCCGATGATTGGCCCGTTCTGGCCTGTGCCCTTATGCTGGATTGTCCGATTTGGACGGAAGATGCGGATTTTTTTGGAACGGGCGTCGCAACTTGGACGTCTGACCGCATTACGCTCTATTTTTCTGAAATAGAGGGCATAGGCTGATTGCTCAGACACTCCTAAACCGCCAGCCCCTTTAACCGATACAGCACCTCCAGCGCCTCGCGCGGCGTCAGCGCGTCCGGGTCGGTCTCAGCCAAGGCCGCCAACGCCGGATGAAGCGCGGGCGGCGCCTCCGAAACTTCTTCCGGTTCCGCAACGGGGCGCAGGGCGGCGAAGAGGGGCAGATCGTCGGCAAGGCGCGAGAGGGCGGTGGAACTGTCGCCCGATTCCAGCAGTTTCAGCACCTGTTCGGCGCGGCGCAGGACCGGCTTCGGCAGGCCGGCGAGTTTGGCGACGTGGATACCGTAGGAGCGGTCCGCCGCGCCGGGTTGGACTTCGTGGAGAAACACGACGTCGCCCTGCCATTCCTTCACGCGCATCGAGTGGCACGAGAGGGCGGGTAGGCGGGCGCTGAGTTTCGTGAGCTCATGGTAATGGGTGGCGAAGAGGCAGCGGCAGCGGCTGACCTCGTGCAGATGCTCGACGGCGGCCCAGGCAATCGACAGCCCGTCGAAAGTGGCGGTACCGCGCCCGATTTCGTCCAGAATCACTAGCGCGCGCGGCCCGGCTTGGTTCAGAATCGCGGCGGTTTCCACCATTTCCACCATGAAGGTGGAGCGCCCGCGCGCAAGATCATCCGCCGCGCCGACGCGGGAGAAGAGCCGATCAACAATCCCCATCGTCGCGGCGCGGGCGGGCACGTAAGCGCCCACTTGCGCCAACAGGCAGATCAGCGCGTTCTGCCGCAAAAAGGTCGATTTCCCGGCCATGTTCGGCCCGGTAAGAAGCCAAAGGCGGTTTGTTCCCAAATCGCAATCATTGGCGATAAAGCCGCTCGCGCCGCCGGGCAGCAGCGCTTCAACCACCGGATGACGGCCCCCCTGAATATCGAACTCGGTGCCCTCGGTCAGGGTCGGGCGGGTATAGCCCCGGTCGGCGGCGAGATCGGCGAGGGAGGCTGCCACGTCCAGCACGGCGAGCGCGCGGGCCGTGGCCGCAATAGGCTCGGCGCGGGCCAGTACTTCGCCGACCAAATCTTCGAACAGCCGTTGCTCCAAAGCGAGCGCCGTATCGCCCGCCTTGGCGACCTTCGAGTCGAGATCGGCCAGATCGACCGTGGTGAAGCGCGCCGCCCCCGCCAAGGTTTGCCGATGGATGAAGGGCTCCGACAGTTTATCGGCCTGGGCGGCGGTGACTTCGACGAAATAGCCCAGCACATTATTATGCTTCACCTTCAGGCTATTCACGCCCGTTGCGGAGGCGTAACGGGCTTGTAGCGCGGCAATATGGCGGCGGGCGTCGTCGCGCAAGGAGCGCTGGAAATCTAACTCTGGTGCATAGTCGGGCGCGATGAAGTCGCCGTCGCGCGCCAACATCGGCAGATCGGGCTTCAGCGCCCGCTCCAGCCGGTCGATCAACCCAGTATCGGGGCGCAGATCGGCGCAGGCGGCGGCAAG
>NZ_LAJY01000507.1 GCF_000963705.1 Elstera litoralis
ATGAGCGGCGGCGTCGATCTCGAACAGCAACGCGCCGATGTTCGCGCGGCGGCGGGCGAGCGGCAAACCCTGGCGACGATCCCGGATCGCTCGGTTTGGGTGGCGGCCTCGGCGGGGACGGGGAAAACCACCGTGCTCACGCGCCGGGTGCTGCGGCTACTGTTGGCGGGCACCGCGCCCCATCGGATTCTCTGCATCACCTATACGAAGGCCGCCGCCGCCGAAATGCAGAAGCGGCTGATGGAACATTTGGGCGAATGGGCGTCGATGCCGCTGCCCAAGCTCGTTCAATCGCTCACGGCGCTCTCGGGGAACCGTCCGCCGGAGGAGCGCGAGATTCGCCGCGCGCGCCGCCTGTTCGGCATTGTGCTGGAATCGCCCGGCGGGCTGAAAATCCAAACCATCCATTCCTTCTGCCAGTCGGTGCTGGCGCGCTTTCCGCTCGAAGCCGGGCTGCCGCCGCATTTTCAGGCAATGGATGAGGCCAGCGCCGAAGAGCTGCTGCTGGACGCGCGCGAATATGTGCTGGCGCGCGCCCGCAACGGCGAGGGCTTGGCCGATCTTGGGGCCGCGCTCCAGATCATTGCCGACCGGCTGCACGAGGATAGTTTTCATCAACTGCTGAAGACGCTCGCCGCCGAGCGCGGCAAGTGGCAGCGGCTGCACACGCATTTGGGCGGGATCGCGCCGATGATTGCGGCCCTGGCCGATGTGCTGGGCGTCGATCCCTATGAGACGCCCGATTCGCTCCGCTTTTCGGCCCAAGAGGCCACCCGCGCGCAAGGAGCGGAGTTGCGGGCGGCGGCGGCGGCTTTGGCCAAGGGCACCGAAAAGACCGATCAACCCGCCGGGCGAAAAATCCAAGCTTTCATCGAAACGCCCGATGCGCTGACTTTTGCCGCCTATCTGCCAATCTTCCTGAAGGCCGATGGCGGCATTCGCGTCACCCTCTGCACCAAAGCCGTCCAGAAAGCCGCGCCCGACGTGCTGGACTGGATGGAACGCGAGGCCGAGCGGCTGAATCGTGCCGCCCGCGCGATTGCCGCCATCGAAATTTTCACCGGAACGGTGGCGGTGCTGCGTTTGGGCGAGGCGATTCTCGGCACCTATGCCGATCTGAAACGCCAGCGCGCTTGGCTCGATTACGACGATCTCATTCTGCACACGGTCCAGCTTCTCCAGCGCGACGGCGGCGCGTCCTGGGTGCTGTTCAAGCTCGACGGCGGTTTGGACCATATTCTGATCGACGAAGCCCAGGATACCAACCCCGACCAGTGGCATATCGTACGGCTGCTGGCGCAGGAATTCTTCGTCGGGCAAAGTCGGGCCGAAGGCTTGCGGACGCTGTTTGTGGTCGGGGACGCCAAACAGTCGATTTATAGCTTCCAAGGGGCGGACCCGCGCGCCTTTCACACGATGCGCACGGTATTTGCCGGTTTGTTGGCGCAGGTCGATCAGCATTTGTGGGTCGAATCGCTCGATCATTCTTTCCGCTCCACCGCCGCCGTTCTGGGCTCGGTCGATGCGGTGTTTGCGCAGGAGGAGGCCGCCGAAGGCGTCGTCGCGCCCGATCAGCGTTTGCAGCACGCGGTGTCGCGGCTTGGCGAAGCGGGGTTGGTCGAACTTTGGCCGGTGCTGCCCAAGCGCAAAACCGAAGACCCGGATAGTTCGGACTGGCGCTTGCCGCTCACCCGCGAAGGCGCGAGCAATCCGCCCGCCGTCGTGGCGCGCGTCATCGCCCGGCGGATTCGCGCGTGGCTCGATCAGGGTGAAATGCTGACCGCGAAAGCCCGGCCCGTGCGGGCGGGCGATATTCTGATTTTGGTCCGGCGGCGCGGCCAGTTCGTCGGCGAGCTGGTGCGCGCGCTGAAGCAGGAGGGCGTGCCGGTAGCAGGGGCCGATCGGCTGCGTCTCACCACCCATCTGGCCGTGATGGACCTGCTGGCGCTCGGGCGCTTTCTGCTGTTGCCCGCCGACGATCTGTCGCTCGCCTGCTTGCTGAAATCGCCGCTGATTGGGATGACTGAGGACGAACTTTTCGCGGCGGCGTCGGACCGGGGCAATCAGTCGCTCTGGTCGGCCTTGCGCGCGCGGGCGGCAGATCATCCGGCATTGGCAGCGGCGGAGGAAAAAATCAACCGCTGGCGGGCGAAGGTGGATTTTGCCCGGCCTTACGAGTTCTACGCCGATATTCTCAGCCGCGAGGGCGGGCGGCGGGCCTTGCTCGAACGCTTAGGCGCGGAGGCGGCGGACCCGATCGACGAGTTTCTCAATCAGGCCCTCGCCTTCGAGCGCATTCATACGCCCAGTCTGCAAGGCTTCATCCATTGGCTCGATCTCTCGGACCAGGAGATTAAGCGCGACAGCGATACCGCCGGGCGCAACGAAGTGCGGATTATGACCGTCCACGGCGCGAAGGGGCTGCAAGCGCCCATCGTCTTCCTGCCCGATTGCGCCAGCGCGCCGAAATCGCGCCGAACCTTGTTTTGGCCGGAAGACGGCACCTGGGGGCCGGTCTGGTCGCCGCGCAAAGCCGGGGATGATCCCGTTACCGAAGCCTTGCGCGCCGAACAGGCGGCGCAGGAGGCGGCAGAATATCGGCGCTTGCTCTATGTGGCCCTCACTCGCGCCGAGGATCGCCTGTACATCACGGGCTGGCTCGGCGCGCGGGAAGAAGAAGCTAAGGAGGGCACGTGGTACGCGCTGCTGCAAACCGTACTGGAGCGGCAGGCGGCGCGCGGCGAGGCGCAAACCCTCGACCTCGATTTCACGGCGGACGGTGCGCCGGAATGGGGCGGCAAGGGCGTGCGGATTTCCTGCGCGCAGACCTGGACAGTGACGGCGAAGGATGAACTGAAGTCCGACACGCTGCACGACACCGCCGTGCCCCCTGGCTGTTCGCCCCGCCGCCCGAAGAGCCGACCCCGAGCAAGCCGCTCACTCCGTCGCGCCTTGCCGAAGAGCCCGCCGCGCGCTCGCCGCTCGTGGGCAACGGGCCGATGGCCGGAGGAGGGCGCACGCGCCGCAGG
>NZ_LAJY01000508.1 GCF_000963705.1 Elstera litoralis
CCAGGCTGCTGAACGGCACCACCACATATTTTGCACCGATGCCGAGGAAACCGCCGACCGACAGAATCGCGAACGCCGATTTATCGGTGGGTGAAACGATCAGATCATCAACCGTCCCAATCGTTGCATCCATCTCATTAACAACGGTCGCGCCGACCACTTTGGACGTGCGGTAGCCGCTCAGAAGATGCGTCGGCGAAATGGCGCTCAGAATCATCGATTGCCCGGCGAAAGGGGCGGCTTCGGTTTGGATGCTCAGGGGATTGGACATAGGATTTCCTTTCAAAAGATTATAAACATCGAGTCAGAAGGTATTTTTCAAACCCAGCCAATAAACCGAATGAAGGTTAAATGGTTTAAGGTTTCATTCTCCTTCTTTGGAGACATTTAGAATATAAATTAAGAATTGAATTTCTATAAGTATCGGAATACACCTATAACGGTATATTTTTTCAAGAATTATACCTTAATAAAACCATAATCGCGATTTTTTATTGTTTCATTGAATTTTCTTATCCTCCCACCCCGCATCCAGCGCTAAGCGCACTAAGGCCGGGATGGAAGTTGCGCCGGTTTTACGCATGATGGCGGCCCGATGATTTTCCACCGTGCGCTGACTGATCCCGATATCGCGGGCGATATTCTTGCTGGGGTGCCCCGCCAGAACGAGCGTCATCACTTGCCGTTGCCGGGCCGTGAGGTGCATCGGCAGTGCTTGGGGAAAGCCGCCGCTTGCCCGCGCCAGATGATCGGACAGCAGCGCGCGGGCTACCTTCAGATCCTGCTGGCACTCGGCTAGCGCGCGTTCCAACGCGGCAATCCGCGCGGGCGCATCGGGGCCGTTTTTAGGGGAAAGGGTGAGCATGGGCTATAGCCTCCATCGGAGGAGCCTTCGCACAGGAAGGTATCCCCATGACTTACCATTATTTCGCGAAACATACGATTCTTTCCAAACCTTTGCGCGTGGCCTGAGTAGTTTCCGAGGCTCCCGGTGGGTTGGGGAGGGCGCTAGCGTTGCTGAACCCTTTTTTCAATTCATGAGGAGATTCTCTATGGCGAAATCTCAAAAGCGGAATAGTCGCGAAGCTAAAAAGCCGAAAGCGACCAAAACCGCCGCCGCCGCCCCGGCAACCACCCTTAAAGGTTCTCTGGAACCCCTCACACAACCTAAGAAAAAATGAAAGAACAATCCTGGCGAAAAACGATGAAATACATCGGTGCCCTGTCCGGTAGTGGGATTGTTACCTGCAATGGCAAAACCGTGGGCCGCGCTTCTTATCGCTTCGACTGTTTTTTCCAACCGCCGAACAATATCACCAGCAGCGGGGAACTTCAGCTTCCCCCGGCGGCCTTGGAGGAAGTGTTCGGCCGCACCGACGTTCGGCTCGTGACCGACGACGGTCGCCAGCTTGAGTTACGCTTTTCCGAGAAAAGCTTAGCCGCCGCTAGCACGGCGGCGCATGTGGAGGTAACGGGCGATCTGGCGCTCCCGCCGCTCTAACGCCCCGCCTTCAACCAATGCGGAAAATAGTGCTTCAGCTTCTTCACCTTCGGCGTGGAGACCCCCGCGATATAGGGATTGCTGGGGTTGCGCGCGGCGTAATCATGATGCTCGGGCTCGGCCACATAGAAGGCCGTCAGCGGCTCCAGCGTTGTCAGGATCGGGCCGGAATAGATCTTCGCCGCGTCCAACTGCCGCATATAGGCCTGCGCTACCGCCTGTTCGTCGGGTGTTGCGTAGAAAATCACCGAGCGATACTGCCGCCCGACATCGGCCCCCTGCCGGTCCTTCTGGGTTGGATCATGGGCCACGCCGAAGAAAAGCTTCAAAAGCTGCCCATAAGTGACCTGTGCCGGATCATAGGTAATCTCAATCACCTCGGCATGATTGGTGCGCCCCGTGCAGACGGTGCGGTAATCCGCCGTTATTGAACTATCCCCGGCATAACCCGGTCGAACCTCCAGCACGCCCGCCACGGCGGTATAAACCGCCTCCGTACACCAGAAGCAGCCGCCACCGAAAATGGCGACGCGCGAAGCACCGGCATCGGCGGGTAAATCCTGGGCCGGGTCGGGCAGGGACCAGGCATCGATCAACAGGGGCATGGTAGGACTCCAAAATCAGCGCTCTATCTTACATGGTCCGAGGTGCCCCGCCCGTAAAGAGATGAGGAGGGCATGCTGAAATTCCCTGCCGCGTTTCCGAACAAGATCGTGTAGTATTTTCTTTGATTATTTCGCCGGTTCGGGACGCCATGTCTGCTGCTTTTTCGCCCCCGCCTAGCCTGTTCGCGCAACAAGACGATAGTGATATTCCCTTCGTCGGGGCGCTGTTGGATTCGATGGAAACCGCTGCGTGCCTGATCGATCCTGAGGAAAAAATCATCGGGTGGAACCGCTGCTACGAGGCGTTTTTTCCGGAGCATGAAGGGGTTTTGCGCCGGGGTTGGTCGTATCTCGAAAATATGCAAAATTATTTCCGCACCAATGCCGAGATTACCGATCCCAAGTTATTTGAAGAAACCGTGGCCGC
>NZ_LAJY01000509.1 GCF_000963705.1 Elstera litoralis
TCGCCCCGCCCGCCTTTGCGCGCAGCGCCCCGGAAAGTTTCGCCGATATGGCGGAAAAGCTGCTGCCCTCGGTGGTGAACGTCTATTCGACGCAAATCAGCAAACCCGCCCGCGCCCAAGGCAATGGCGGCGGCGGAGCGGAACCCGATTTTCAACTACCGCCGGGCTCCCCCTTCGAGCAGTTCTTCCGCGAGTTCATGAACCGCCAGCGCGGCGGCCAGAACCAAGCGCCGCGCCGTCAAACCTCGCTGGGCTCGGGCTTCATCATCGACAGCACCGGCTATATCGTGACCAATAATCACGTGATCGATGGGGCCGATGAAATCAGCGTGAAGCTGCACGATAATACCGAGCTTTCCGCCAAGCTGATCGGCCGCGATCCCAAAACCGATCTGGCGCTGCTGAAGGTCGAAAGTTCGAAACCGCTGCCGGCGGTGCAGTTCGGCGATAGCGATAAAGCACGCATCGGCGATTGGGTGATGGCGATCGGCAATCCCTTCGGTCTCGGCGGCACGGTAACGGCGGGGATTCTCTCGGCGCGCAACCGCTCCACCGGCGGCGCTTACGATGATTTCTTGCAGACCGACGCGTCGATCAACCGGGGCAATTCCGGCGGGCCGATGTTCGATATGGACGGCAAGGTTATCGGCGTGAATTCGGCCATTCTATCGCCCAACGGCGGCAGCGTCGGCATTGGGTTCGCCATTTCCTCCAACCTCGCCCGCCCGGTGATCGAGCAAATCAAGAATGGCGGCGCGGTGAAGCGCGGCTGGTTGGGCGTGAAGATTCAGCGCCTCGACGATGATGTCGCCACCGGCTTCGGGCTGGATAAGGCGCGCGGCGCGCTGGTCAGCGCCGTCACCGACGGCAGCCCGGCGGCGAAAGCCCAGGTGAAACAGGGCGACGTGATCTTGAAGTTCGATGGGCGCGACGTGCCGGAATCGGACCGTCTGCCGCGTATCGTCGCCGATACCCCCATCGGCAAGCCGGTCGATATGGTCGTCTGGCGCAATAAGAAGGAAGTGCCGCTGAAGGTTACGGTTGGCGAGTTGAAGGATGAAGAGATTGCCACCGCGACGGACTCGAAAGAACCGTCCGCCGCCGAACCCGCCGTTACCGTGCGTGGCCTGGGGCTGAAGGTGCAGGGCATCGACGCCGCCGCCCGCGAAAAATTCGGCCTGCCCGAAAGCCAGAACGGCATCGTCATCACCGATGTCACCGGCGATAGCAACGCCTTCGAAAAAGGCCTGCGCCCCGGCGATATCGTGACCGAGGTCAATCAGGAAGAGGTAAAAACGGCCAGCGATCTTGCCGCCAAGATCACCGCCGCGCGCGACGCGAAGAAAAAAACCGTGCTGCTCACGCTGCTCAGCAAGGGCGATACGCGCTTTGTGGCCGTCCGCATCGACTAACCCAAAAAGAAAGGGCGCAGCGGTTTCCCGCAGCGCCCTCTCCTATCGGCGGCGCGCTTTCACGAGCGCGCCGTTTGCTTATTTAGCGCGGTACGTATCGTGGCACACGCCGCAAGCTTTCGCCGTTTCGCCGAACGCGGCCTTCAGCCCGTCGAGGTTCTTGGCATTCGCCGCCACGACCAGCGCCCCAACCCCGCTATTGAAGCCGGCCGCCGCCTTATCGAAGCCTGCCCCATCGGTCCAGATCAGCGGCAGCGCTTTCGTGTCGCCCTTATCGCTGCCGGCCGGGAAGTTGACTTTCGAGGTCAGGCGCTTGCCGACATCGGCCATCGCCTGCGCCGGGGCCGTAGCGGTTTCGATCCCGGCCTTGCCATCGACGACATTTTTAATTTCACCCAGGCTTTTGCGCAGCGTCTGAAAATCCGCCTTGCGATTGGCAATCGCATCGCCCTGGGCCGAAACGGCCACCGGCGCTAAAATTGCCAATGATACAAGCGCCGCCGCAACCCGACCAAATGCCTTACCCATCGATTTTTCTCCCAAAAGACTGGCTCGAACCCATTCGGCGCACCTGTTATGTCAGCCAGGAGGCTGGTTCAGATTGCGTCCGGTTAACAGTGTACCAGAGAATAAGGCTAAAATG
>NZ_LAJY01000051.1 GCF_000963705.1 Elstera litoralis
CCGTTTGGAACAGGTTGATAAACCCGGCGCGCAAGCCTGGGTTTGGCCGTAGGTCATCCCGGCTTGCCGGTCAAAGGCGGCAAGGCCGCGCGTTGCGGCGTCGATACCCGCCCCGCCCCGCCCGACCTTTTCAATTTCCTGGCGGACCTTTGCCATGCCTTCGGCGGCCTGTTCGGCACTACCGCCGCTTTTGCCCATTTTGGCAAGGGCGGTATTGACGCGGCTCAGGGCCGCTTCGCCATCCTTACCCACCGATTCCAGGGCCGCGCGAACGACATTTACGTCTTTGGTCGCAAAGCGAATGGTGACATCAGCCATCGGGGGAATCTCTCGCTTTTGGGCAGCCGGGCCGCCTAATCGTACTCGTAGAACGCGCTTTCAACGCCTCGGGTCACGGCCCGCACGTAGCGTTGGAAGCCATCGCGTTCGGCTTTTTTCACATCGATGCGTTTCGGCAGCCGCACGGAGCGCACTAACAAAAACAGTGGGATCGATGCCCCGCGTTGGCTGGATTTCCCCGCACCCAAGCGCCGGGTTTTCCCGGCTTTCGTAACCAGTGCATCCATGACCAGCAGGGCGCGTCTGCCGCCGTCGAACGGCACAAAGCGCAGGTTTTTAGGGATATTGGCCCGCTTTGATAGCCGCATGCCCGCGCCCCGGTCGCCGCGCGTGCGGTCCAACCCCATATCAATGGCGGCAGGCAGGGGAATCGCCATCCAGCGCCCGCCCGCCGCCGTAATCACCTCCGGCCCCTCGATGTGCGCGCGCCACCAATTCGCCGCGAAGCGGATTTCCGCCGCCGCCCCGAGGCTATCGCCGCTTTTGGGATAGATCGTCAGCCGAATTGAGCGGATCGGGTCTTGCGTGCCCGCGCTGCTGCGGCCCTTGTGCATAAAGCTTGCGGCTTGGCGTTGCAGTTCGTCGCGTGTCCACGCCCCGGCTTCCGTTGCCGCCAGGGTCATATACCGCTTGAGCCGTTTTTTATGTTTTTCCATCCGCGCTTTGATTTGCGCTTCAAGCTCAAGGTTCAGGCTCATTCATCCTCCCCCCGCGCCTTGCGTAGTCTGGCTTCGGCGGCATTCATGAGGTTTAGGCAATCCATCATCAGCGCCGATTGATCGCCCGCGCCGCCCGCCGCCGGAAGATGCCCCGGTCCGAAGCCGCTGGTGCGGCAGGCGCACCAGATGGTCAGCATGGCCTGGGCGTCGTCATCCAGCAGCAGCCGGGGATTGGTGGGGTAGTAAGTGCCGAGCACGTCCCAGCCGCTGCCGTCCGCCGCAACCGCGCCCCCGGCAAAATCCTGGGGGTAGAGCGCCACGGCGACGGCAAGGGTTAGTTTTTTTCCGTTTCCGGCTCCGGGTTCATCAGCCGGTTCAGTTCAACGGCAATCATCAGCCGGTCGAGTTCCGGCAGTTTCATCAGATCGGCGTCGGCAAGCGTGGTGCCGCTGGGTTTCAAGGTGAAGGGTGCATTTTCAACCCCCCGCAGGAACATGCGGCAGGCCACGATCTGCCGAACCTCGACCGCATAGGCCCGTTGCGCCAGCGCTTCGGCGAAGGGCTGGTAATGCTGGCGCAGCAGCGCTTCTAGATCGGTGACCAGCGTGATTGCGTCTTCCGGCGGTTCGGTCTTTTCGGCCTTGGCCGCTTCCAGCGCGGTCAGCGCGTCTTCCAGATCGGCGCGGTTATCGGGGTTGAACAGGTCAAGCCCGTCGCGCAACAGGCCGTTCAGGGTTTCGTCCGAAGGGTAGCTAATCCCCAGGGTTTGCAGTTCGCGGTTATAGGCCGCGCGTTCAATCAGCGTCGGCACTTTCAGCAAGTAGGTGGGAGACTTGCCTTCCTCGTAATAGCTGGGGGTAAAGCGGTGAAGAATTGTTGGGGAAACCGGCATTGCCATTGCTGCAATCCTTAGAAAAAGCAGAGCATGAACCCGCCGTCTTCGCGGGTGCAGTCAAAGGGGATTTCACGGGCGCGCACGCCGTTGCGGTCGGTGGGTTTGGCATCGCTATATTGCGCCGCCGGAATAACCATGCCGACGCGATTGCCCGGCACTGCCCCCGGCCCGCCGGTGAGGCGCGCGTGGATGGGTTGGGTTTCGCCGCTGCGGAACGCGGTCATAATATCCTGCGTCGCCACCGTCGACAGGTTCGGGTCAATCGAGCCGGTCATTTCGCGGCTAATGATGATCGGCGGGTCAAACCCTTCGCCGCCGTTGGGGTTCGGCGGAAATTCCACCTGGCTTTTCGTGTCGACCATCAATTTGCTGGTGCCGATTTTGCGGCGGTTCACTTCGAAAACGCTATCGCGCCAAATCGCCGGGCGCGTGCCGTCATAGGCCGTTGCGCCGGGGGCCTGATCGATTTCCGAATCATAGAGGCCCGACAGGTTGAATTTCACCTTTGCCGCCCCGCCCGCCTGGGCTTCGACGGAGAAGGAGCCGACGCAGCCGAACAGTTTGACCATCACGCCGTCGAGATTCGCCCAAACCGTCAGCCACGGCAGGTTATCGCTTGCTGGGGTATACACAACGCAGGGCGGGACCGAGGCGATGGTGGACGTGCTCAAGGCCGTTGCGAACTTATCCGTCAGTTCCGCCAAGCGCCCGGCGGTATAATCATTGACGAACGAAAGCGTCGGCGTTGCGGGGTTGCCGGTCAGCAGCAGGGGCGCGCCCCGGTAAAGCTGATCGGTCGCCGCAAAGGGGGCCGCCAGCGTGGCGCTTGTGTCGGTTCCCGCCGTTGCCGTTGCCGCCGAAATGCCGCGCCGCAGGGTTACGCTTGGCCCTGCTGCCGTGTTCGGGAAGGTTGGGGCCGTGCCGTCCTCATTGGTAACGGTGATTTCACCGGCCCCGACTGCCGTGACCACATAGGAGCCCTGCACCCGCCGGTCAGCGTGCTGAACGTGCAAAGCGGTGCCAACGGTGAAGCCCGAAATATTCGTGGCGGCCGCCGTGATTTTGCCGGTGGCATTCACAAAGGCGATATCGGTGCCCGTCACCGCCGTGGAAATCACCTGTTCGGCATAGCCGCAGGCTTGCAGCAGCCGGCCAAACTCCGGCGCAACCCCCGGCAGGCCCGAGCCCTTCAAATAGGCTTCGAAATTCAAGGTAGCCTTGAAGCCGCCCACGATGCGCGCGCGCCGATCGAGCGAATTGGTGAATTCGTTCGTCGTGACCGTTTGGGGGTTATAGGACAGGTCGAGGTTTTCCCCTAAAACCCCGTCATTCACCAAGTCGGGCGTGACCATCACGTCATCAAAGCCCTGGATGGCGATATAGACTGCGCCCTTTCGGCTGCGCTTTTTAACTTCACTCATCGGATTTTTCCTCCGGCTTTACGGGTTTGCTACCCGGCGCGGGCGCGGGTTTGGCGGGCGCGGCAGGCACAACCGGGGGCGTTTCCGGCTCATCGCTGAGCAGGAGAGACCCTCCCGATCGCGCCGCCGGAGACAGCGGGCGATGGGTCATCAGATCCTCAAATTTTAAGGCTTAGGTTACGGGCCGGGAGTGTAGGGATCGCCCGGCCGGGTCCAGTAATCGACGGTGAATTCTATTTTGGCCCCACCGCTCGGCAGGCTCGTTTCGCCCGTTTCAAGCGTTCGGCTGATCGCGCCACGCCGAATATCCACCGTACCGTCAGGCCACCAGGACGGGGATTGGTTGGTACCTTCCAGTACGGCAAACTCGACCATCGCAATCAGCCCGTTCAGATCGGCCCCGAGGGCTGCCCCCGGCGTGTCGTGGTCGCGGGGGGCTTGCAGGTAGAGTTCGATTTCAACGCCCGACGATTTCCGGGCCGCCGCCGAATCTTCCTCCGGCTCATCCTCATCGGCTTCATAAAGCGCCAAGAACGGGCATTCATCGGCTGACACCTCGACCGTGCGGTTACGCTCGACCGTAAGCCCCGGCCACTCCAACGCCCGCAACCGGGCTTCCAGCGCCTGAACGATGGTTTCCCAAACCGGAACGGGCGGGTTGCTCATGCGAACTGCCCCGAAATTTCAAGCTCGGACCCCGCCGGATAGCCGCCCGTGACCAGCACAATGCAACTATACTGCCGTCCCAAAACGCCATTCACGGAGGTTCCCGGCGGCAAAGCGTTTTTGAGCAGTTGGGTTGCCGTGGTAATCGGCGCGCTTGCCGAAAGGTTAAAGCTGCGGGTTTCGCCCGTTGCGGCAAAGCTAAAGGCCGCAATATCGAAAAACTGCCCTTCGCCAAGCTGGGTTTGCACATAGGCCGTAATCACACAGGCCGGGTCTGGCGTGCCCTGGGGGCTGAAAATCGCCGTCAACAGCAGCCGTTCCGGGCTATTGGTGGGGCACACGATCCGTTCCGGCAAGGCCACCGGGGTTAACAGCGGCGACGGCAGAACGACAGAACCGCGAAATAAATGCAGGAGTTGGCTCATTTTTTTGTCACCTCTGTCAGCGACAGCACCGCCGTTAGGCCGGAAGGCTCGGCTTCGATTTTCACCACCGAAAACCGTTGCCCATCGATGTCGATTTGATGCTTCAGCCCAACGCCCAGCGATGTAGGAACCCGCAGGCTCATCGCCGTAAGCTGGGGCCGGGCGATACCGAAGCTCCCCGCCCGATCCGGGCGGCGCAATACCCCCCGCCCTGGCCTAACCTGAGCCGGGGTATCGACCGGCCAAAAAGTGAAGGGCTGCGAGAGGCTGCTATCGGTGAGTGCATCGCCGATAGCAGCCGCCAGCACGTCCATCAATAGGCCCCGTTGAGCCGCACAGCGCCAGCCGTCGCGCTAGACGCCGCAGCTTCGGTCGCATGACCGATTTTGAGGTTCGATGCGGGCGTGTCGGTGCAGGCTTTGGCGGCATTATCCCAGTAGACAATCTCACCTACCGTCCAGGCCGAACCCGCCACTTTGGCGAGGGTATAAACCCCCGTCAAAATTGCCCTGCACGGGCGCACCGTTCGCCGCCGCATTGACCGCCACGGCAAACAGCCCGCCCACCTGAAACCCCGCCCCGGCCGCAACCGCGTAAGGGGCAGTAAAGGGGAGCGTATCCCCGATTTGAACATGGTTTTTCATAGGGAGTTTTCCTTAACCGGGGTTCTTGTAGAAGCCACGGAAATCGATAACGGATGCGCCGATATCGAGCCGGGCCTTCATTTCCATGCCGTCCACATCGAAGCCGACCCGGCTTTCGGTATAGAGACCCTGCTGACCGTTAAGATAAGCCACCTCGATCGTATCGATGGTGTTGGGGCTCACCATGCCGTACCAAGCCGTTGCCGAGGCGGTTTCAAGCCGAGATTCAATCACGGTCTCGAATTTACCAGCGAAGGGGTTGACTTCATCCGTCGTCGCCGGAAGGTAACGCGCCAGGGGAGCCAACAGTTGTTCCAGCCCGGTTTCCAGCGACGGCGGGGCGAGAATCAGCGATGCCGCCAAATTCATTTCATTGCCGCCAAGGCTCTTTTGCATGCGGATCGCTTTCCGCATGGCCGAAAGGCTAGCCACATCGGGCGCGGCCCCGGCCCCGGCCAAATTGTTATGGCTGGCATGGAACAAGGCCACACCATCGGCCATCACCGGGTTGCCGGTAATGAGCGCCCAGACCAAATTCCCCTCGGTCATCGCCGCCGCTGCCGCGAACATGCGCGGAATGCGGCTGAAGATGCCAAGATCATCATTAATGATCGCTTGGCGGGTCAGCGCGGTTTTACGGCCAAAGGTGCCGAGTTGCAGGGTTTCGCCCGCTTCACCGAAGGCAACGCTGGTGTATTCACCGCCCTCTTCGATCTTTTTTTAGCAGGTCGAATTCGCTGATTTGCACCCGTTTGACCGGCCGGAAATCCGATAGCGGAACGATGTTAACGAGTTTCCGCCAGGTCTGCGGTTGCAACGCATAGGCGGCGCGCAAGGAGCGGCCCGCCGCCTCGCCCAGCGCAATCGGGAAATCGCTGGTCGCCATCATGCCAGGGGCGCGTTCCAACCCCAGGGCATATTTGGCAATATCCATCGACGCATGCCGCGCGTATTAACGCCCACATCGATCAGCGCCTGTTCGGCCATTCGCAGGAGCGTTGTACCGGCATACTCCCGGCTCATCGTGCTGATTTGAGCCGCAGTCACACCGTCGCGCGCCAAATCCTCCGGCTTCACGGTCACATTGGCGCGGGCCAGCACCGCCGCCGTCATTGCCAATTGGCGCGGTAGCGGGTTCGAGGCGTCTTGCCCGCCGATCTGAACATCGATTTTCGGCGTTTTGGCGGCCATTTTTTCAAACAGCGCGCTGCGGACCTGATCGGCGGTTTGCCCGCCCTCGATATAGGTTTGGGCGTCGGCGGCAAAGCCACTGCGCGTGCAGGCGTCGAGAATATCGGCCATGCGTTTGCGCTCTGTCGCAAGCACATCTGCTTGCGAAGTTAGCGCGGCCGCAGGCGGGGCCTGCGTGCTATTGTCCGGCGTAGACCGGGTTTCTTCGGTTGTGTTCGGCATTTTTTCCTCAACAGTGGGAAGCCCGGTCAGGGCCGAAAAACGCCTGCCTTCCGGCAAGCGAAACCATAGCGGCGGGATCGGCCGGAACCGACACCACCGAAACTTCATGGGGTTGCCAGCGCGTGGCTCGCACCGTCACAGGATCGGTCGCCTCATCGATTTCCCAGCGGCTGACCGTGTAACCCACCGACAGGCCGCGCACGAAACCTTCCACGACTTTGCGCGACCGCGCGTCTTGCGGATCAAGCCGCAGACGGGCTTTCAGAACGCCGTTTTCCAGTCGCACCGAACCCGGAACGACATTGCCGAAAACCGCCTCTAACCCCGAAGTTCGGTGGCTATCCAGCACCGACGCACCCGCGTTCATGCGCTCGATATCGACCGCCTTAGGGCTCATATCGAGCACTTCCGACACAAAACGGTCGCGTCCCCAATCGTAGCGCAGCACCGCCGCCCCCGTGCTCATCACCGCTTCGAATTCAACGGCTGCCGTGGTATCGGACCCTTCCGCCGGAGTGATCCGGGTTAGGGAAAGTGCGCGGACAAAGGTTTCAGCCCCAACCCCCTCCGCTGGGGTAGGTTTGATCGGCTCAGGCATGTTTTTGTCTCCTAAGCGGCGCTTGGGCCGGGCTTATCGAATTGCGGAGCGCCGCCCTTGCGCGCGGTATAAAGCTCCTTGGATGCCTCGTGCGAGGCGATTTGCTGGGCAACGGTCACGCCGCGCTCTAGCACCAACTGCTCTTCGGTCGCGGTGCCGTTGTCGAGTTCCAGCCTGTCCGCTTCGGCATCGGCCCTGCGGTCAACACTCTCGAAAGCGGGGGGCGTCCAAACCGGCGATACCGAGGGCGCGTAGGTCATTCCCATGATGGCCGCAGCCCGCGCCCACTGGCTCCACACCCGGTCAAAAAGCTGGGGCAGTAGGGTTAACTGGCGCAACACTTTGATGGAGCGTTTGAAATCCCGATCCCCTGCGCGGAACGAGGAATAATTGACCTTTTCCAAATCGCCGCTGATCTGTTCGTACATCACGCCGCAGCCGACCGCGATAGCCCTGATTTGATCGCTCACATACCCCCCGGTTTCAATGCGCTGGGGCACAGCGGTTTTTACGTCCTGACCGGGCTTTAGGTAAGCAATTAGCCCAGGGGCCAATTGCTCAATTTGTTGACCAGGGCGACCTGGGGCCGATTGCAAGGGCGCAATGGCAGGCGAAAGCCCGGTTGAACTTGGCAGATCGGTCACGAAAGCGGCAAAACAGGCCGCAATTTTCGCCTGGATTAACCGCGCTTCCTCATATTCTTCCAAATCCGAGATCCGCAGCATGGCGCGCGCCATGCGCGTAATCCCGCGCCATTGCAGCGCGTTCAGCACTTCGTAGAGATGAATAATCTCTTCCGCAGGCACCCGAACGGGCGGCTTGCCGCCGATAAAGGCCCCATCGCGCCGCAAGCCTTCCTGCGTAAAATAATAGGCCACCGGGCGAGCGTTTTCGTCGTATTCGATGCCGTCGATCACATTGCTTTTCGTGATCGAGCCCGACGACAACAGATCGATCGGCAGCAGTTCTAGCCGCAGGGGCACAGGATCACCCGGCTTCCAGGGGACCACATGAAACCGGATGATGATTTCACCATCCACCAGCATGGAGCGGGTGGCCGTCCAACACAGCCCGTCAAAGCTCTGTTTGCCGCGAAAATCAGCAACCTTGCACCAGCGCTCATACTCGGTTTCGAGCGTAACCCGCTGGTTTTTGCGCTTTACGTGGGAAAACCCAGCCATCCAGCCTTCGCCGATGGCGTTATTCGCCAAAACATCCATCGCCTTACCGGCGTAGGAGGAGTTTCGGTCCAAATACCGCGCGCCGCGCCGCAGGTCGCTTAAATGGTGCCCTTGCGCCCAATCGCGCCCGAACGGGGAGCCTTTTTTTTGCCCCACCCGCGCGCCATCGTAAGACCGCTTGCCGGAAAGGGCTTTCATCTGGTCAAGGCCCGCCCGCGCCGCCATTCGGCGCAAGCCCGCCGTTGGCGAAATCGCAGAAATCGCCCGATCCAGCAGGTTCATCGGCTAAATCGCTCCCCGGCTATACCCGGCTTGGCGCGTCACAATCCCGCCGCCGTGAATTTCGCTTTGAACGGCACCAATGGCGTGCTCCAACTCGATCAGGCTGCGGTATTGCACCACTTGCCCATCCACCTCGACCCGCAACACGCCCGAATCGCGCGCACTCACCAGCCGGTTCATCCGCTCTTCAGCAGGAAGCATAGGGTTTCTCCTCTAAGATCGCCCAAAGCCCCGCCCAAGCGTAAAGCCAGAGCGCGGGGCGGGCGGGGGTTCGGGTGGTTGCGCCACAGGGGCTTGCGGTGCAGCGGTCTGCGGCACCGCCAGAATCGGCGTTAGGGCTTGCAGAAACAGGTCAGCTTGCGAAGGTTTCGGCAGATCGTTATGGGCAACAACCATTGCCGCCCATTGCTCTTCGGTCAGGTTGTAAAGCCCAAGCGACGCCGCCGCCGCGATGGCGTAAATGCGGGCGTCGTGGAAGTGGTTTTCACCAAAGGGCTTCCATTCCTGTTTGCCTTTTTCGTTTGTTACCAGCGCTTCCGCCGTCAACTGTTTGTAAAACGGTTCGTCGCAACCATTGTGGAAATGGCAGTAACCCGGTTCGAATTGCTTTAATGCTGGCGTGCCAGCACGCCCGAGGGCCGCATAAAAATCGGTCTTAATCTCCCAGGTGCCCACCGGCCAAACCAGTGCGCCGCCGGTCCATTTTCGCCCGTTTTCATCCACGTCCACCCGGCTTGGGGTGCCGATAATCGGCCTTCGCCAGCCCGGCATACCCTTGATTGCGAGTGTCTTCGGGCGGCTTCGGCAGTAGCGGTACACGTCGAGAGCGCGGTTGCCATCGCCCGAATCGACCGCAGCCGCGTGGATGTAATGGGCGCGCCCAACCGAATCAGGGTAAGCGCGGTCCAAAACCTCATCCAGTGCAGCCCAAACGGCGGGCAACTTGGTATCGCCTTGCAGAATCCCATGATCGACCGACCAGGACGCACGCCCCGGACCCCAGGCCACCACCTCATAAACCAGATAGTGATGCCCCACGTCGACCCCAGCGCTTAGGAACAAAGCGCCATAGGGCAGCGTGCGGGACGCGTAATCCTCGCGCCGGGCAAGCAGCAGGTTATAGTCCGGCACCTCGCCTTTTTCCTCATAGGCTTCGCCTTTAACCTGCTGGACATAAACCTTCATGTCGCGCGGGCCGCCCGCTTCGGCCTTTTTCTTTTCCTGTACGGTATCGTCCCAACTGACGAAGGGCGAATAGAGCTGATGCAGGTGGAAACTTGGCTCCCGCCCTTCCCCCGACGCATGGGCCACCCAGCGGCCCGCCGCCAGCATCGCCGATTTATGGTGATGCTGGATAAAGCAGCCGTTGCCGCTCTGGCATAGGTAATAGGCCTCATACGGCGGCGCGTCATTGTGCTTCAGATGCTCGAATTCGAGGATCTGATAATGACCGCATTCCGGGCAGGGCACGTAGTAGCGCCGCTGATCGCCTGCCTCGAATTTCTTCGTGATGCGGCAGGTTCCTGCCGTGCCGGGGGTTGAAACGTTGAACGTCTTTTTGGTGGCGCTATAGGCCGTTTGGCGCTTATCGACCTGCGTGTCTGGATCGCCGCGCGATTCAAGCTGATCGGGCCATTCGGACAATTCCTCTTTGATGACAAACCGCACCGAGATTGATTGGAGCGGGGCCGACGAATTTGCGCCCGTGATTCGCAGAAACCCGCCGGGAAACTTCTTATCGGTTTGGGTCGAACCGCCGCGCCGCTGTTTCTGTTCGACCACTTTGCCCCGGAGAACAGGGCTATTGTCGAGCATCGGTTGCAGTTTTGTCCTGACATAGGTTTTTGCCGTGTCAACCGTTGGTAAAACCACCAGTGTCGGTGCCGGGAAAGCGTCGATAATCGCCCCGATAAAATTCAGTCCGCCTGCCGAGCCCGCCACCTGCGCCGATTTGCAGAACGTTACTTCCCGGCAGGGGTGCGAGGGCGAAAGACAATCGGTGATTTCCCGCAGAAACGGCACCAGATCATCTGACCATTCCCCCGGCACCGGCCCTTCGTCGCTGCCAAGCACGCGAAACTTCCGCGCCCATTCCGTGACCGTCAGGTCAGGATCGGGCATTAATCCGGCGGCAAAGGCCCGGAGGTAGGTTGTGCGTCCGCTGGCGTACATGTTTCATCAATCGCCCTTGCCGCTTTTTCCAGTTCCGCACTAATCCGGCGCTTCAAGAGCGCTTGAATTTTCACCTCATCCCCGCCGCAGGCGCGATTTCGCCTGCTATCCGGGGCGGCAGCGACAGCATCATGTCCCGCACCTTGCGGGCCGCCGTCATTGCCGCATCGTGAATTTGCTCCGCCAGCACCAAGCGGCCTTCGTCTTCATCATTTTCCCGCCGCTTGCGCCGTAAGTCCTCAACGAGCATATCGGCCTTCAGACGTGCCTGGATTGGCGCATCCCAAGCCATTTCAGAGTCTGGATAAATATCAAGGGCTGGCTGGGTAGTGCCCGGCGGCCCCGGCCGATCTGTGTCGCGGGACGCCGCCAGTTGCTTTTCCGCGAGCGCGACGTTGATTTTCCCGCCCACCAGCACGGCTTGCGTCAGCCGCCCCCGCGCAAAATAATTGCTGATCGCGCTCGGTGATTTCAGTTTCAGGTGAGCCGCAAATTCCCCCCTCGTCATCAACTGCGGTTGCTCGCCCAAGAAAATCACCTCCTTTCACAGCGCTTCACAGGCTTCACACCCTTCACAGCAATTCACAACCCGCCCGTAGCAAAGCCCCGCGCCCTTGCTGGCCGCATCGGGAAAGGGACCGGGAAGGACCCGAGGGGCGCGAAGACCCCCGCCCCTATCCGAACCATGCTATTGATATGATTGAGATTTTCGGGCTGAAATGCGAAGCGCCGCCCGTGGATGCCAGGGCGGCGCTTGTCGCAGTTTTTGTAGCTTGCCTAACTCATGCCATGCGAGACTGGCTCGCGTCAAGCTCCTATCACAAGACGATCTAGAACGATCAGCAGCAAGGCTAGCGCTGCTGATCCCCGATAATCCTTGCGCCGCTGTGCTGTGCTGTCTGCCAACCCTGGCCAATCGCCAAGGTCACCTTCATCCAGAAGCACGTAAACCAGCAGCCCCATGCCCGGCGTGCCGATATCTTGCCGAAGGTGGCGAAGGCGAGACAAGGCGTCCAGACGCGCAACGGTCCAACCATCCAGCCCCCCCGCCCCGCCGCTTTGGGTCATTAGGCTCAACGCCGATGGGGCGGAAAGTTGTGCCTGTTGCATCCAGCCCAACACTTCCAGGGCAGCCTGATACTGCCGCTCACTGACCAACTGCCGGGCGTACAAATGATCGATCTTGCTAACCACCTTAAGCCCCGTCCGCCCCGGCACCCGAACCGGCTTACCCGTTTCAGGATCAACCGCGCGCTCGAGCTCCGTCACCACCTGAATATTCCGGCGCGCCATCTGCACATCCGGCGGTAAGGCCGCATCGCCTGCCGCCGCCCGCACCCGCTTAACTTCCGCCCTTGTCCGCGCTGCCGTCATTTTCCCGCCCTTTCCGGCTCTGTCCCACCTGTCCCACCGCGCTTTCTTGAAAAGCCCTTCGGTGGGACAAGCCATGTCTTTGAAAATTCTGGTAGATTTCGTTTCTGTCCCACCTGTCCCACCTGTCCCACCTAAAACCCCTCGCGCATGACGCAGGAGCACGCGCGTACACGCACGCGGGGGCGCACGGGCGGACGCACACACGGGGCGGAAGCTGGGACAGGTGGGACAGGTGGGACAACCCGCAGAAACGCTGGGTTTTTTACCCGTCCGCGCTGGGACAGCGCTGGGACACGGTGGGACAGGACACCCAAGCCCCTGCGAGAGGGAGAGAATCGCCGCGCGGCCTGCCCCAGCCTCGCGCGCGCAATAGCCCACCAAGCCCGCCCCGTCACGCTGGCGCATGATCTAGCTCCCGTTCCGCCGTTTCCTCACCCCAATCGAAGGAATGCCCAGTCAGCCCTTCCCACGCCTCCCGGCATTTCGCCAAAGACGGGAACTCGTACCCCCATGGCCGCACCATGGAAGCCCCCCCAGCATCGTCCGACATAGCGCGGGCGCTACATCGCTTTCGCACCCAATCCGGCGACCCATCGTTTTTCTTGGGTATTACTTTGGCGAGATGGGAGATAAACTGTTCCCGTACCAGCGCTTTTCTATCGCTTGTCTCGCAGAAGTGCTTGTAGTTGGTATAGAACTCTTCCGTCTCGACCAGCCCCCACGCTTCGCCCCGCCGCGACAAGCTGCCGTCTTTCAGCGACTGGAACCACCACGCGAGCGGGGTATTGAGGCTGGCGAGCTTCTGATCCCAAAGCGCTTCGGTCTTCGGCACTTGGTGCAGCGGGATTTGCGTAAGGTCGAGCTGCATCAGATAGGCCATCAGATGCTGGCGGCCTGTGGCGCACGCCTCTACCCCCTTCTGCCCCGTCTCCCCCGCCACTCGGTCTAATTGTTCGTCCAGTTCCGCGAAATATTCACGGTTCTGGATGACCCATTCCCCGACATCGAGCACGGCAAACCGCCGCTCTTCCAACCCCGCCGGAACAACCCAATTTTCATTGGACGTCATGAAGATACGGATGAAGTTGGGGAATTTGATTGGATCGACCCCCTTCTTTTCGATCATATGGGTTTTATTCGTCACCATATCCTTGAGGGCCGATTCCGCCGCCTTATCGCCCGCCCATACCGCCTCATCCGAGGCTAGAAACAGCAGGCTGATTTTATGGGCATTGAACTGCCCGGTCAGATAACGGCTAGAGCCAACCTGCACCCAATGGGGCTCGACCAGCGAACCAAAGACCTCGGCCAACTTGCTTTTACCGGTCCCCATCCGCCCCCGGAACACCAGAGCTTTGCCGATCGGACGGGTGGGATGCTGGATGATGTGGGCGAACCAGCCCCAAATCCACTTCGCAAGCTCAGGATCACCCTTACAAACATTCGTTAGGACGTGATCGGCCAAAACCGAGAAATGACGTTTATGATCCTCAATATTCTCATAATAAGGCGCGGGGGTTACGGCGAACCCTTGGAACAGATTATAAATCGGGTTTTCACCCCCACCTGGCGGCAAACCGGGATCGAAGGCGATACGCTCGTATTGCCTACGCCGGGGCGATGCCATCCAATATTCCGCCAAACTCTCTGCCTTCCGGCCGCCGGTGTAGAACGTCTCGTTTCGGAACCAGTCGCGAAAGGCTCCCACCGCCATGAATTCCAGAGTTTTCAGGCCGTTAGCTCGATATCTTCGCGCAGAATAACCGCCCGCCCGCCCATGATCGCAAGGGCGTAGCGGTCGCTGACCTCCCTGATTCTGGCATTCAGCCGATCCCAAACCTCCGGGTCAGGCTTGGGGGATTTGGCTTTCGCGGAGGCCCGTTCCTTGCGGGCGCGCCGATGCTTTTCCAGATCAAGCACGGTGGCACTTGCAGGCGGAGAGGCGCTTGAGGCGGCCCCCGATTCTCCCCCGTCTCCCTCCGGCCCCGGCATTCCATCGGCATCGTCGCGGCGATCTTCCTCGGACGGCGGAGGCGGTTCCGGTGGGCCGTCGAATGGGCGCGCGTCATCCATCACCTCGCGCAGCATCGGGCGGCGCGGCGGAGGGGTTTCATCCGTCATCGCGTTCAGCTTCCCATTTTGCAACGTCATTCAGGTCCGCCCCGAGCGGAGGCGTAACGTGCCAAACTTCCCGCCCTTCCGACCGCCAACGGATTGAGACAAGCCGATAGATGCTTTCGGCCATCTCAGGGTCGCCATTGTCGTTATCGCGGATCAGCAAGACGCGCTTGCATTCGGGCGGCAACAGCATGCCGGTATCGTCGGGGTCTGGCACAATCCCCCGCAGCTTCGCGCGCGGGCGGCGCGGGTGCCGCTCCCCCTCATCGACCGACCGGCCCGCGATGTTATCCAGCGATCCAGCCGCCCAAACCGAGAGTTTGCCCGGTGCAATATCACGCCAACCCGCCTGCCGCGCCGACATGCCGGTTTCAAACCCTTCTGAAAGCGCCATCGTTTCCGCCGGGGGATAAAGCCGCATCCCAGCCCCCCGCGAGACACCAAACATCTTGCGCGGGTTCATCGCTTCCCCGGTCAGCGGGTGCGGAATAAACCGCTTATCCGAGCCATCGTCGGCAAGCCAGGTTACATGCACCCCCACAAGCCCGTGCGGTTTCGATAGATCCGAAAAATCCGGCAACCCCGGCGCATCTTGAAGCGCGATAACCATTGCAGGCCAGCGCCCCAGGCAAACCGGGGGCGGAGGCGGCGCGGCCCGATCCTCGCCCTTGGGCGGAGTCCACCAGTAATCCACCACACCAAAGCGCACGCGGTTACTAAGGCCGATCAAACCGAGGTTGAGCTTGCGCCCCTGGGTTAGATAGGTCTCGACCTGGGTTCCCGCCGCCGGGCGCGTCCAGCGCCAGCGCTTCAAGCCCGCATCGATCTTTTTGGCACGCTCTGCTGCCAGTTCTTCTGGGGTTTTCCTCGGTTTGGCGGGCGGCAGTTTATCCACATCCTCCCGCTGCACCCCCGCCAATTCCATCAACCGATCCCGCGCCCCGAAGAACGAGAGCCCATCAACCTCTTTCAACCAATCCACATGGTCCCCATGCGCGCCGCACGGGAAGCAATGGTAGAAACCCTTATCGTCGTTGATCGTTAGGGAGGCTTTGCGGTCCTGGTGGAACGGGCAAACCGCTACCGCCTCCCGCCCGTTCCGCGTTAACTGATGCGTCCGCCCGATTAACGCCGACAGCGGCACGCGGTCTTTCAGCGCCTCGATATTGGTATCGCGCTTGACAGAATCGGTCATGCACCGCCCCTCTTTTTTTGTCTTTTTAAAAAGACTTTTCCATTTGCGGGTTTGTCGTTTTAAAGATACAGTGTTCCTATGATGCAGATCGAAACCACCCCGGATTTCCTGACTTGGCTGAACGGCCTGACCGATCCCGCCGCCGCCAAGCGCATTCGCAGCCGGATTGCCAAGGCCGAAGCCGGGAACCTGGGGGATTGGAAAGCCCTTGCGAATGCCAAGGGGATTTTCGAGATGCGTCTGACCTACGGCCCCGGCTACCGCATTTATTTCGCCCGCCGGGGGCAAACGATCATCGTTTTGCTGGGCGGCAGCACGAAGCGGGACCAAGAGGCCGCGATTGCCGCCGCGAAGCACCTTTGGAAGGGATAAGGAGCCCCGATCATGACCCCACAGACGACCACCGAAACCCGCCCGCTGCTGGCAACCGACCTTGCCCCAACCGCCGCTGATCAAGCCGCGCTGCTGTCTAGCTTGCTGTGCGACGACGATGACGGCAGTACCGACCTGCCCGCCTTCCTGATTCAACTGGGGAAGCTCGCGCGCGAACGCGGGATGGCGGAAGCCGCCAAAGCCGCCAACGTCACCCGCGCCAGCCTG
>NZ_LAJY01000510.1 GCF_000963705.1 Elstera litoralis
TCCGATTACTTTTTTTCTGAAATGATCTGAGGGCTTCGGCAAGCTATCCCTAAAAAGGGATTCTTAAGGGCCAATCGGCCTTAAGCGGGGCGTCGGGGCAGCGCCCCGACCAATACCCCCCGACAATACCTCAGTTCACCCGCTTCCCCGTTCCCGCGTCGAACACATGCAGCGCTTGCGTTGGCGAGAGCGCTAGTTGGTCACCGCGCGCCACCACGTGCGCGCCATCGAGGCGGGCGGTGAAGGCGGTGCCGTCGGCGAGGGTTGCGTAGACGAGGGTATCGGCCCCGAGGGCTTCAACCAACTCGACGGTGACGGCGAAGACCCCGCCAGCGCGCACGCCGAGATGTTCTGGGCGCACGCCGAGCAACACTTTTTTGCCCGGCTGAGCCTGGCAGTGGTTCGGCGAGGTCCAGCGTCGGGCCGCTGGCGAGGCGCACGGCGCCGGCCTCGGTAATCTCGCCCGGAAGCAGGTTCATGGCGGGGGAGCCGATGAAGCCCGCGACGAAGATGGTTTCCGGGCGGGCGTAAAGCTCCAGCGGCGCGCCGATTTGCTCAGCCCGGCCGTCTTTCAGCACGATCAGCCGGTCGGCCATCGTCATGGCTTCGACCTGATCGTGGGTGACGTAGAGGGCGGTGACGCCGAGGCGCTGCTGGAGCTTCTTAATCTCGACGCGCATTTGTACGCGGAGCTTGGCGTCGAGGTTCGAGAGCGGCTCATCGAACAGAAACAGCTTCGGTTCGCGCACAATCGCCCGGCCCATCGCGACGCGCTGGCGCTGCCCGCCGGAAAGCTGCTTGGGTTTGCGCGCCAGATACGGGGCGAGTTGCAGAATCTCGGCAGCTTGCGCCACGCGGGTTTGAATCTCGGCCTTGTCCATGCCGCGATTCTTCAGGCCATAGGCCATGTTATCGGCGACGGTCATATGGGGGTAGAGCGCGTAATTCTGAAAGACCATCGCAATATCGCGGTCTTTCGGCTCCAGTTTGCTGACCTCGCGGTCGCCGATGGTGATGCTGCCCGAGGTGGCGGTCTCCAGTCCCGCAACGATGCGCAGTAGGGTCGATTTTCCGCAGCCCGAGGGGCCAACGACAACGATGAACTCGCCGTCGCGGATGGCGCAGGAAATGCCGTGCAGAATATGGGTGTCGCCGAAGCTCTTGCGAATGGTATCGAGCGTGACTTGGGCCATCTTATTTCTCCTGTTCCACAAGGCCCTTAACGAACCAGCGCTGCATGGTGAGGATCACGATAATCGGGGGCAGCATGGCGAGAACCGTGGTCGCCATGACAACGCCCCAATCGGTTTGCGCGTCGTCGCCGCCGATCATTTTTTTCATGCCGATAACGATTGTATCCATGCCGCCCGAGGTGGTGATGAGCAGCGGCCATAGGTACTGATTCCAGCCGTAGATGAAGAGAATCACGAACAGCGCGGCGATATTCGTGACCGATAGCGGCAGTAGAATATCCCGAAAGAATTTCAACGGCCCGGCCCCATCGATTKTCAGGTTCGACCCGATAGATTTTGTCGATTATGGCTTACGCGCTGCACAGCATACAGTAACTTGTTAACGGCCTGTGG
>NZ_LAJY01000511.1 GCF_000963705.1 Elstera litoralis
CAGACAGGCCGACGCCATGATCGATTTCGGCGTCAGTTCCTGCTGGTCGAAAATCCGTAGGCGCCCGTTCAGCACATTCGTTGCGGCGATAAAGAGTTTGCAAACATCCGCCCCACCGCGCACCGCGTCGAAATCGACGACATCGGCAATCAGATCTTGGAGCGGGTTCATATTCTTCGGGTTCAACTCATAGGGCGAAAACACGCGCGAGAGGGCGTCGTAAATGCCCCAGAGCGGTGAATATTCCATATTGCCGCGCGAGAAATGCTTATCGAGCGCCGTCGGTTGCAACGGGCCTTTCTTGCCGGCCTCGGAGGCTTTTTTCCAAAACCGATGCAGCAGTTCGCGCGCCTTATCCGGCCCGCCGGTGATGAGGCCGCAGGCGGTCATCGTTGCGTTCATTGCCCCGGCACTGGCCCCCACCAAGGCTTCGATCTCGATGCGACCGTCTTCCAAAAGCGCATCGATCACGCCCCAGGCGTAAGCCCCGTGCGAGCCGCCGCCTTGCAGGGCGAGTTTGATCTTCTTTTTGCCGGACTTGCCGTCAGCAACGCTCATTCATACTCTCCAGATTAAGCTTGAGGCGGCTCAGCGGGCGGATCGACCCGATGCAGCCAAATGTCGTGACGGGGCAGGAAGGCCCCCGTCGGCTCGGCCCGCAAAATCGCATAAACCGCGCGGCTGAGTTGCCCGCGCAGAACGACCAGACGGGCAAAATCGTCGATAAAGAAATAAAGCCGCCAGACAACAATGTCGGCCTTCATTTCGTGCATCAAAATAATCGGCGCGGGATCGGTCAGAACGCCGCTCACGCTCGCCGCCGCCGCCCGCAGTGCCGCCTCCACCTGGGTATCATCGAACCCATAGGTCAGCGGCACTTCGACGTTCGCGAGATGCAGTTTGCTGGGCAGCGCGTGATTGGTGAGGCGGGAGCGCGCGACCATACCGTTGGGAATAATCATCTCATCGCCGGTACGGGTCCGCACATGGGTAGCGCGCCAGTTGGTGATGAGAACGAAGCCCTGAATGCCGCCATCCAGGGTAATCCAATCGCCCGCCTTAAAGGGCCGCTCGAAATTCAACGCCAGACCGGCGAAAAGATCGCCCAAGGTGTTCTGAAGCGCCAAACCGATAACAATGGCGACAATCCCAGAAGTGGCGAACAGGCCCGTGATCGGCTGCTTGAAGACATGCACCGCCACAACGGCAGTCGTCGCAACATAGATGATAATACTCAGCATATCGGTCAACAGCTTGCGCTGCCGTGGCATGCCGCCCGTGCCACCGCCGAAAACGCGCGACCAAAGGAATAGTTCTAAACCGGACGTGATATTCCACGCCAAGGCGTACCACCAGCCGATGACGAGCCCATCGACCATCCACCCCGGTAGAATAGCCGAGGGCAAAAATCCGTCATATCCGCCGATATCCGCCGGGCGCATAATCGCAAGGGCGACCAAAATTTGCACGGCGATTGA
>NZ_LAJY01000512.1 GCF_000963705.1 Elstera litoralis
CGTTTCCGTCGCAGGCGGCGGCGATACGGTGGCGGCGCTCGCCGCGGCGGGGGTGGTGGATAAATTCACTTATATTTCGACCGCAGGCGGGGCTTTCCTGGAATGGCTGGAAGGCAAGAGTCTGCCGGGCGTCGCCGCGCTGGAAATTTAACCCTTCGGGGGCGGGGCTTCGGCCCCGTCTTCTAAAAACTCTCAAAACAAAAACCCCGGCGCTTTCGCACCGGGGTTTTTATGTCTCTCAAACCGACCGATTAGTTCAGGCGGTTCGGCAGATCGGCAATCGCTTGATCGACCAACCGCGCCGCTGCGTCGCCGGTGGCATTCGCCGCCAACAAGGCCCCGGTTGCCTGAATGGCAATGCGGATGGTCTCATTCTTCACGTCGGCCAAGGCCGAGGCCTCGGCTTGGGCGATCTTGTCGAGCGCGGCCTTTTTGGCGGCGTGCGAGCGTTGCTTCCAACTCGGCCTGAAGTTCGACCTTCAGGCGCTCGGCGGCAGCATGGGCATCCGCCGTGAGTTGCGCCGCGTCCGCCTTTGCCTTATCGGCTTGAGCCTTCGCCTCGACCAGAAGCGTTTCGGCTTCTTTGCGGAGGGCGGAAGCCTCATCGATCTGGCGTTTGACCGTTTCGGCGTGGCTGTCGAGAATGCCGCTCAGCGCCGTCCACAGCTTCTTGCCCGCAAAGGCAACGAAGACGACAAAGCCAATCGCAACCCAGTTTTCCGGATTCTCAAGGAACCCACCGTGAGGTTCGGTAGCCATCAGGCGCGCCCTCCTTGAGCCGTGGCGGCGACCGCCGCCTGCGCGTCGGCCTCGCTCACCGACACATTCAGCAGCTTGGAAGCCGCCGCTTGGGCAACCTCGGCGGCAACCGAACGGACATTGGCGAGCGCCGCCGATTTCGCGGCATTAATCCGAGCTTCCGCCGACGCCGTCTCCGCCGTCAGTTTCTGCACCAGCTCGCTTTCGCGCTGCTTGGCTTCCGTCGAAACAGACTCCTGCACCGCTTTCAGCGTCGCCGCCGCCGAGGCTTTCGCATCGGTCAATTGTTTCTGCACAGCGGCCTGAAGCTCTTCAGCGCTCGCCCGGGCTGCCTTGGCAGCGGCGATGTCACCGTCGATGCGGCTGCTGCGGGCGTCCAGAATACGGCTTAACCGGGGCAGCGCCACTTTCGCCATCAGCACAAGCAGAAGGCCAAAAGTAATTGCCAGCCAGAAAAGCTGCATCGAGAAAACGCCGGGGTTCAGTTGTGGCATGGGAGTCCCCGAAGTTGGGTGCCCGATTCCGGGAACCCGAAGGGCGCCCCTCCCCTAAGGGAAGCGCGCCCAGGATGCACGGATAAGGCTTACGAGAACAGGATCAGGAAAGCGATCAGCAGCGCGAAGAGCGCCACGGCTTCCGTCAGTGCGAAGCCAAGGATACCAACGCTACGCAGGTTGGATTCGACGGCCGGGTTGCGGGCGATCGAAGCAATCAGCGTCGAGAAGATGTTGCCAAGGCCGATGCCGACGCCAAAAAGGGCGATAACGGCGAGACCGGCACCGATGAACTTGGCGGCTTGAGCGTCCATGTTAGGATCCTTCGCGGTAACTAAGTGGTGGTGTTGGAAACAGTCTCAGAAGTTGGCCGGGCTTAGTGAAGCTCGATCGCGTCCTTGAGATAGAGGCAGGTCAGAATGCTGAAGACATAGGCTTGCAGCAGCGCGACCAGAATTTCAAAGCCGGTGAGGGCCACGAT
>NZ_LAJY01000513.1 GCF_000963705.1 Elstera litoralis
GGATTATCAGTCGAAACTCTCGGCGTGGCTGGCGCGGCATAAGCCCGATGGCGGGCGCACGATGCGCGGCCAACGTCAGGGCCTCGCCTTGGTTGAATTCACTCTGAAACGCAATGGCGCGGTGGTTAGCAAGCGGCTGGTGCAAAGTTCGGGTAATGAGGCATTGGATGCGGCGGCGCTGGAAATGATCGACCGCGCCAATCCCATGCCCGCCTTCCCGGCATCCTTTGCGGGTGAGGAATTTACTCTGACCGTGCCAGTGCAATTCCAATTGCGGTGAAAATAAGGCATTTGCAACTAAGACGCAGTTGCGAGATTGTCGCGAGAATGCTACCGCCTCATTCTCTCTTGTGCCTGGCCGCCGCCGCTTCCCCCAGGCTTTTTCGAAGAACTCGATAAGGACTATCCGATGCGATCCTCCGGTTCCTCGGCAGCGGCTCGCCGTTTGCCGTTCGCCCTTGCTGCTGCTGCTCTACCGTTAGCGGGGGCCTTTTTTCCCAGCCGCTGCCCAAACGCCCGCCCCGGCGCAAACGCCGGTCGCGCTTCCGGCGATCACGGTGCAGGACACGGCAAAACCCGATGCCAATCCGAACGCCAATCCCAATGCGCCGCTCGCGGTGGAACGCTCGGCCAATCCGAAGTTCGTGAAGCCGCTTCTGGATACGCCGAAAAGCGTAACCGCCATCACCAAGGAGCAGATTAAGGATTCGGGCGCGACCTCGTTGCGCGATGTAATGCGCCAGCAGCCGGGCGTCACCTTGGGCACGGGCGAGGGCGGCAATGCTTTCGGCGACCGGATTTTCATTCGCGGGTTCGATGCGCGTAACGATGTGTTCATCGACGGGCTGCGCGACCCCGGCGTGATCTCGCGCGAGACCTTCGCGGTCGAGCAGTTGGAGGTCATCAAAGGCCCCAGCTCCACCATCGGCGGGCGCGGCACCACGGGCGGGTCGGTCGATATCGTCACCAAAACGCCGACGCAGCAGAATTTCATTAAGGGCGAAGGCTCGCTGGGCACCGATAACTATAAGCGCCTCAGCGCCGATGTGAATCAGGTGATCTCGGACCGCTTCGCCGTGCGCCTCAACGGCATGATCCACGATACTGATATTGCCGGGCGCAACGAAGTTTACGACAAGCGCTATGGCGCGGCGGTCGCGGCGGAAATCAAACCCCATGAGGATTGGAAGGTCACGCTCGACTATTACCACCTCAATACGGACGCTATGCCCGATTGGGGGATTCCCTACGATACGCGCGCCAATGCACCGTTCAATGTACCGCGCGACACGTTCTACGGTATCGTTGGGCGCGACTATATGGAGAACAGCGCCGATATCGGCACGATCCGCGTCGAAGGCAAGCTGGCGCGCGATCTGAAGCTCGATGTGCGCGCCCGCTACGGCGTCACCAGCAATGAATATGTGATTTCGGCGCCGGAAGGCGTCAATCTCACCAATTTGACGGTAGGGTCCAACGCCAAAAATCGCGATCAGACCAACCGCTACGGTGGGATTCAGGCGAATCTGATTTACGATCTCGATAGTAGCTTCGGCAAGCATACCTTCGTCGCGGGCGGCGAAATCATGCGCGAGAAGGTTTATAATCGCGCGCCAGTGGTAACGCCGCGCTCGATCACGCAACGGATTTACGCGCCGAACCCGAACCTGCCGTGGACGGGCTCGACTGTTTCGGGAACCTCCTATTCCGACACGGTCGTCGATACCAAGGCGCTGTATCTATCCGATACGCTGGAACTCTCGCCGCAATGGCAGCTCAGCGGCGGCCTGCGCTACGACCTCTATGACATCGGGGCCTATTCGGGAACGGGCGATTATTCCACCACGTCCAGCCGGGCGACCTACGAGAAGGGTTTCCTGAACTGGAACCTCGGCCTCGTGTACAAGCCGGTGCCCTATGCCAGCGTTTACGGCGCGATCAGCACCTCCTCCAACCCGCCGGGTGAGCAGATCGATGGCGGCACTTCGGCGGGCTACGGCGGTCTTGCGTCGGGCTATACGCAGTTTACGCCGGAGAAGAATACGAACTTCGAAATCGGCACCAAGTGGCAGTTGTTCGACCGCCGCCTGAACGCCAATGCCGCGCTGTTCTATACGATCAAGGAAGAAATGCTGGTGAATAGCGGCACGCGCTTCAGCAATGGCGGCGCGGCGCGTTCGGCGGGCTTCGAAGTCAGCCTCGCTGGGAACATCACCGACGATTGGAGCGTGACCGGCGGCTATACTTATATCGATGCCAAGGTCACGGATAATCCGCTGAACCCTGCCGCGAAAGACAAGAAGCTCGCCAATATTGCCAAACATTCGCTGCTGGTGCAGACGAAATATCAAATCACCGAAGCGCTCTCGGTCGGCGGATCGGCAAACTATCGCTCGGAAGTCAACGGCGGTACGTTGGAAGCGCTGAGCACTAAGGTTCCTTCCTATTGGCGGTTCGATCTGATGGGCGAGTATAAGATCAACCAGAACG
>NZ_LAJY01000514.1 GCF_000963705.1 Elstera litoralis
GCACGGGCTCGCAGCCCCTCAGCCGCCGACCGAGGGGGAGGTTGCGCGCCTGCGCCGCCGGATCGATGAGCTTCTATCCGACCGGCAGGAGGAGCGGCGACGTTTCGACCGGACCCTGGGGGAAATCTATGCCTCCCGCTCCTGGCGGCTCACGGCCCCGCTGAGGTTTCTGCACGGGCCGGGTTTCAAACTGCGGGTGAAGCTTTGGCTGCGTGCGCAACTGCTGGCTCTGCCACTGGGGGCGACGCTCCTCGCGCTCCGGCGGTCGCTGATGCCCGCGCAGGGCGCGGCGGTTCACGCCCCGGACCTGCTGGCGGCGAAAACGGCGTTTCGGGCAGAGACTAATGCGGCGCTGAACGACTTTCTGGCCGGAACTGCTCCCCTGGTTCTGCCGCGCGCCGAGCGACCGCAAGTCTCCATTGTGCTTGTGCTGTGGAACCAGGTGGATCTCACTTACGCGTGCCTCACCGCGCTCGCGGCGGAAACCGATGTGCCGCTGGACGTGGTGATCGTCGATAATGCCTCCAGCGATGCCACCGGAACGCTGTTGGCGCGGGTCGAAGGCGCAACCCTAGTGCCGCAGAGCGAAAATCTCGGGTTTTTGCGCGCGGTCAATCTGGCCGTTCCCCACTGCCGCGCCGAGCGGGTTTTGCTGCTCAATAATGACGCAGTTATGCGCCCCGGCAGTTTAGCCGCCGCGCTCGCCACGCTGGAGAGCAGCCCCGATATTGGCGCGGTCGGCGGGCGGATCGTGCTGCCAAATGGCCGCTTGCAGGAAGCGGGAAGCATCGTCTGGCAGGATGGTAGTTGCACCGGCTATGGCCGCGATCTGCTGCCCGAGGCCGGGGAGGCCATGTTTCGCCGCGATGTGGATTATGCCTCCGGGGCGTTTTTTGCTGTTCCACCGCGCGGTTTTCGAGGCAATGGGCGGGTTCGATGAGCGCTTCGCCCCGGCCTATTACGAGGAAACCGATTTCTGCCTGCGCCTGTGGGCACGGGGCCTGCGCGTGGTGTATGAGCCGCAGGCCGTGATCGACCATTATGAATTCGGCAGTGCGCAAAAGAGCGAAACGGCGCTGGCGCTGCAACGGCGCAATCAGGAACTGTTCGAACAAAAGCATCGGGACGCGCTGGCCGCGCATCGGCCCGCAGGCCAAGGGCGGGAGCTTTGGGCACGCCTACGATTAGCGGCGACGGTACCGCCCCCGGCGCGCGTTCTGGTTATCGACGATCAGGTGCCGCTGCCGTCGCTGGGGTCCGGCCTGCCGCGCGCGCGCGATATTCTGACCCATCTTGCGGAACCGGGGCGGCTCGTTACTTTCTACCCGATGGCGGTGCCGACGGAAGATTGGGCCAAAACCTATGCCGCCCTGCCGCGTTCGGTGGAAGTGGTTATGGGGCCGGGGCGCAGCGGGCTCGAAGCGTTTTTACTGGCGCGGCGCGGCTATTACGATGGCGTGTTGGTCAGTCGTCCGCATAATATGGCCGAACTCGGGCGGCTTCTGGCCAAACACCCAGGGCTGTTGGACCCGGCGGCGCTGGTTTATGACGCGGAGGCGGTTTTTGCCCTGCGTGACTTGGTGCGTGCCCGGTTGCTCGGCGCGGCCCCGGCGATTGAGAAAGCCGAGCAGGCGGTGACGGCGGAACTCGATCTTGCACGCCCGGCCCAGCGCGTGCTGACGGTTTCAGAAGCCGAAGCGGCGCATTTCCGGGCGGCGGGTTTTGCCGATGTGCAGATTTTGGGGCATGGGCTCGTGCCGAACCCGACGCCGCGCCCGTTCGACGAGCGTCACGACCTGCTGTTTGTCGGACGCTTGACGGACGATCTGTCGCCGAATGTCGATTCGCTCCTGTGGTTCGCGCGCGACATTATGCCCCGCCTGCGGGCGCTTTTGCCAGACCGGATCGATCTGCTGGCCTGTGGCCGCGCGACCGCCCCCAGCCTGCGGGCGATAGCCGGGCAGGGCGTGACCTTCATTGGCGAAGTGGCCGATCTTCAGCCTTATTATGACCGTTGCCGCGTTTTTGTGGCGCCGACGCGCTTTGCTGGCGGGATTCCTCATAAGGTCCACGAGGCCGCTGCCCACGGGGTGCCCGTGGTCTGCACGTCCCTGCTCGCCCAGCAACTCGGCTGGCAGACGGAACAGGCGGTGCTGGCTGCCGATGATCCCGACGCTTTCGCCGCCGCCGTGGCGCGGCTGTATACCGATCCGGCGCTATGGCAGCGTTTGCGGGCACAGGCTTTGGTCCAGGTGGCGGCCGATTGTGCCCAGCCGGTTTTTGCCGCGCGGCTCGAAGCGGCGCTGCGCCTGTAAACCCGACCTTGGCGAACATTCACCCATAAATAACCCCCAGACGCAGAATCTGGGGGTTATTCATGTTTGCAAGCAGGATCTAAGGCGGTCTCCCGGTCTGATCGCAAGACCGGACCTGTGGGCCGACAGAGGCAATGTAGCTCTACAGGCCCCCTCAGCATACGGGCGACTTCAGAGCCTGACAATAGCGTTAGCATCTGAAATATCGGAGGGGCGGCATTTTTTTTCCCGTTCCCTCAGAGGGCACAACGCATTACCTTGCTAGCGTCACGGGCAAGGGCTAAGCGGGAAAAATACGCTCTGTCTTACTGCCACGAGACACGCTAGTTCGCAAGTGTTTTGTATGACGCTTGCGGTGTGTTAGTCCGGACTCTGCTAGGGGCGTGCGACAAATGACCATCCCATACTTTGATGCAGCGTATTACTTACGCACAAACAAGGATGTCCAAGCCGCTGTTCTCAGTGGA
>NZ_LAJY01000515.1 GCF_000963705.1 Elstera litoralis
GGTGCTGATTTTGATGGTCACGCTGTTCATTCAGCGCCCGACCGACCTCAGTTCGTTCCCGACAATTCTGCTGATGACAACGCTGTTGCGCTTGGCCCTCAATATGGCCTCGACCCGGCTTATTCTCAGTAACGGGCATCAAGGCACGGCGGCGGCGGGTCACGTCATCGAGACCTTCGGTAATTTGCTGATGTCGGGGAACTTCATCATCGGGGTGATCGTCTTCATCATCCTGCTGATCGTGAACTTCGTCGTCATTACCAAAGGCTCGGGCCGTATCGCCGAAGTGGCGGCACGCTTTACCCTGGATGCCATGCCCGGCAAACAGATGGCGATCGATGCCGATCTCTCGTCCGGCCTCATCAACGAAACCGAAGCCAAAGCCCGCCGCAAGCAGTTGGAAGATGAATCGACCTTCTATGGGGCGATGGACGGGGCGGCGAAATTCGTGCGCGGCGATGCGGTTGCGGGCCTGCTGATTACGATGATTAACATCATCGGCGGTCTGCTGATCGGCACGCTTCAGCATAACCTCTCGTTCCTGCAAGCGGCCAATAACTATACGCTGCTGACCGTCGGCGACGGTCTCGTTAGCCAAATTCCCGCCCTGATCGTGTCGGTTGCCGCCGGTTTGCTGGTCACCAAGGGTAATGCGCAGGGCACGACCGACAAGGCCCTAGTCTCTCAGCTTGGCGGCTTTCCCGCCGCAATGGGGATGGCAGCGGTACTGGTTGCGGTTCTGTCGTTTCTGCCGGGGATGCCGACCATCGGCTTCTTGATGATCTCGGCCGGCATGGGGGCGGCAGCCTTCTATGCAAGCCGCAGCCATCAAACGGCCATCATCGAAGCCGCCGAAGCCGCCGCCTCGGGCCTGCCGCCCGGCGTTGCCCCCGGAACGCCGGGGGCAGCAACTCCCGTCGCCGATGAGCCGATTTCGACGGCGCTGCAAATCGATCAAATCCGTCTGGAACTCGGCTACGGCCTGCTCGCGCTCATCAACTCGCCGAAGGGCGCGCGCCTGACCGATCAGATCAAGGCGCTGCGCCGTCAGGTTGCCTCGGAAATGGGTTACATTATGCCCGCCGTGCGTATTCAGGATAATCTCCAGCTTCCGGCCAATACCTATGTGGTTCGGATCAAGGAGATGGAAGCCGGACGCGGCGAGTTGCGCCCGAATATGCTGCTCGTCATGGACCCGCGCGGCGAGCCGATCTCGCTGGCGGGGGAAGCCACGACCGAACCCACCTTCGGCCTGCCCGCCATGTGGATCGCCGAATCCAACCGCGAAGAGGCATTGTTCCGGGGCTATACCGTCGTCGATCCGCCCACCGTCATCACCACGCATCTGACGGAAGTGGTGAAGGACAATATGCCGGATCTTCTCTCCTATGCCGAAACCCAAAAGCTCCTGAACGAGATCGACAAGGACAGCCAGAAGCTTGTCGCCGATGTTATCCCCGGTCAGGTCACAATCAACGGGCTTCAGCGCATTTTGCAAAATCTGCTCGGCGAACGCGTTTCGATCCGTGATCTGCCGACGATTCTGGAAGCGGTCGCCGAAGCCGCCGCCTTTACCCGCAACGTCAGTATGATGACGGAACATGTGCGCACGCGCCTTGCCCGTCAGATATCCGAAAATCATTCGGTCGGGGGCGTGCTGCCGCTGGTAACGCTGTCGCCGGAGTGGGAGCAGGCGTTTGCCGAAGCGCTCGTCGGCCAAGGTGAAGAAAAGCAGCTTTCCATGCAGCCGTCGCAGTTGCAGCGCTTCATCTCGTCGGTCCGCCAGACCTTCGATCGTTTCGCCGTAATGGGGGAAAGCCCGGTTCTGTTGGTCAGCCCTGCCATTCGCCCCTATGTGCGCTCGATTATCGAACGCTTCCGCCCCGCGACCACCATTCTGAGCCAATCGGAGATTCATCCTAAAGCGAAAATCCGCACGCTCGGACAGATTTAGGAT
>NZ_LAJY01000516.1 GCF_000963705.1 Elstera litoralis
ACCAGTTCCTTTTTCGACAATTTGCCGATCATGGTTTTGGGCAGCTCGGCGCGAAACTCAATTTTCTTAGGCATTTCAATGGGCGAGATGCGGGTTTTGAGGAATTCAATCAATTCCTCGGGGCTCAGATTTTCACCGTCCTTGAGCACGACGAAGGCTTTCACGGTTTCGCCGCGATACTCGTCGGGAATGCCGATGACGGTGACTTCCTGCACGCTCGCGTGCTGATAGATCGCCTCTTCCACGATGCGCGGGTAGACATTATAGCCGCCGCACAGCACCACATCCTTGATGCGGTCGACGAGATG
The DNA here is from genome assembly GCF_000963705.1 of Elstera litoralis. Taxonomy (GTDB): domain Bacteria; phylum Pseudomonadota; class Alphaproteobacteria; order Elsterales; family Elsteraceae; genus Elstera; species Elstera litoralis. The sequence continues at coordinate 309 of NZ_LAJY01000516.1, forward strand.
CACGAAGCCCTCCTCGTCCATATAGCCAACGTCGCCAGTGCGCAGGAACTCGCCGACGAAGACTTTCTCGGTCTCTTCCGGGCGTTTCCAATAGCCGAGCATCACCTGCGGGCCTTTCAGGCACAGCTCGCCCTTCTCGCCGCGCGCCACCCGCTTGGTCGGGTCTTCGAGGTCGCGCAACTCGGGCCAAGTCCCTGCGACCGGCAGGCCGATGGAGCCCGCTTTGACGCGCCCATCGAGCGGATTGCAAAAGGCGATCGGGGAGCTTTCGGTAAGCCCGTAGCCTTCCACTAGAATACAGCCGGTGAGTTCCTCAAAGCGTTGCTTCACTTCCACTGGCAAGGGAGCGCCGCCGGAAATGCCGAAACGGAGCGATGTGAGATTATATTTATGCAGCTCTTTGTAATTATTCATCGCTGTATAAATCGTCGGCACACCCGCCATCAGCGTCGGCTTCTTTTTAGTGATGACCTCCAGCACCTGCTCCAACTCGAAGCGCGGCAGCATGATAATTTCCGTGCCCGAGGCGATGGCAAGATTCTGAATCGCCGTCATGGCGAAGACGTGGAAGAAAGGCAGCACCCCCACGACGCTTTCCTTGCCGTAATGCATGCCGGGGAACCAGCGCACGGCCTGCATAGCATTGCTGTAAAGGTTGCTGTGGCTCAGCATCGCCCCTTTGGGAATACCCGTAGTGCCGCCGGTATATTGCAGCACGGCGATATCGCGCAGGGGGTCGATGGCGACCGGCTGCGGTTTCGCCGCCCCCGCGATAAGGCTGCGATAGGCAATGTGGCGGGCGTCCATCTCCACGCGGGCGCGGTCTTTGCGCTTGAGCAGCGGAAATAGGAAGTTCTTCGGGAACGGCAGGGCCTCGGCGAAGGGGCAAACGACGATATGTTTCAGCACGCCCTGGTCGAGCAGCAGCTTGATCTTCGGGTAGAGGACCGCGAGATCGAGCGTCACCATCATTTTGGTATCGCTATCGAGGCATTGTTTCTCCAACTCCTTCTCCGCATAAAGCGGATTGAAGTTCACGACCGTGCCGCCCGCCTTCAGAATCCCGAAAAAGAAGATGGTGTAATAGGGGCAGTTCGGCAAAAACAGGCCGACCTTGGTGCCGCGTCCGACGCCTTGGCGTTGCAGCCCGGCGGCCACCCGGTCCACCAGCGCACCGACCTCGGCATAGGTATATTTCTTATCGAGAAAATCGAGCAGGGGCCGGGCACCGTATTTGGCAACCGCATCGTCCATCAGGGCGAAGAGCGGTACCACGGGGATCGGAGCCGAATGGTCGACATCCTTGGGATAATTGATCTGCCATAGCTCAAGCCCTTGAGGCTCGGTAACGGCTTGGGGCGCGCTCACAGCTTCGCTCATCGCTTCCTCCGACGGTTGCGTCGGCCTCCCTTTTAAGCCGGATCGTGCGTTGCGATCCGATCATTGGTGCCCGGACATTCGAGGCGGTCGTTTTCTAAGGCGTCATTATGCTCTACACTTGGGCATAATGACGCATCCGTTCAACTCAAACCCACTTTGCCGATAACGTCAATTTATTTACGAACACGTTAGATCGTGCCACTGTAGGGAAAGACGACCCCGACACCGGAAGGCCCGCAGAAGACGGGCGGCCCGTGTCACATACTAAGGGGCCATTGATCGTAGGGAGGATCCAAGATGCTCAAAACCCACGCTGCCGGGGTCGATGCTACCCCGCCCGCCGTTCTGATCGAACGGCACCATAACGTCGCTTATATCACGCTCAATCGCCCCGCCGTGCTGAACGCGCTGAACGAGGCGATGCTGAATAAGCTGGTCCACGCTTTCCAAACGCTCAGCACCGATAAGGATATCGGCTGCGTCGTGCTACGCGGCGCGGGTGATGGTTTCATGGCGGGCGGCGACATCAAAGAGTTTCGCACGCAGATGGAACTGCCCGAAGCCGAACGGCTCCACGTCTTTCAAAGCATGTTGGCGCGGGTTGGCTTGTTGGTCGAAGCGATGCGGGCCATGCCGCAGCCGGTTATTGCCTCGGTGCATGGGGCGGCCGCCGGGTTCGGGATGAGCCTCGTGTTGGCTTGCGACCTTGCGATTGCGGCGGAAGACGCCAGCTTCACCCTCGCCTATTGCCATTTAGGCGTGACGCCCGACGGCGGCGCGACGTGGTTCCTGCCGCGTTTGGTGGGGCTGAAGCCTGCCTTTGAAATCGCGGCCTTGGGTGAGCGGATCGAAGCGCCGCGCGCCGCCGATCTGCGCATCATCAACCGCGTCGTGCCGAAGGATGCCCTGGCCGAGGCGACCGAAACCCTCGCGCGGCGACTGGCCTCCGGTCCGCGTCAGGCGCTGGCCCGCACCAAAGCCTTGCTGAACGCCGCTTTCGGCGCGCCCTTGCCCGATCAATTGCGCCGCGAAGGCGAATCCTTCTCCCGTTGCACCTTGACCGGCGATTTTATCGAAGGTGTCAGCGCCTTCGTCGAAAAACGCCGCCCGACCTTCAATCGCGGCTAACCAAAACAAAAAAACAGAAAGAATCTCCGATGAGCAGCCTTAAGGGAAAAACCCTCTTCATCACCGGCGCGTCGCGCGGCATCGGCAAGGCCATCGCCCTGCGCGCCGCCCGCGATGGGGCCAATATCGTCATTGCCGCCAAAACCACCGATCCGCACCCGAAGCTTCCCGGCACGATCTATTCGGCGGCGGAAGAGGTTGAGGCAGCGGGCGGCCAAGCGCTGCCGCTGCTGGTCGATATCCGTGAGGAAGAGGGCGTGAAGGCGGCGGTGGCGGAAGCCGTCGCTAAATTCGGCGGCCTCGATATTCTGGTGAACAACGCCAGCGCTATCAATATCAGCGGCACGCTGGAAACGCCGATGAAGCGCTACGATTTGATGCATCAGGTCAATGCGCGCGGTACCTTCCTCTGCTCGCAAGCCTGCCTGCCGGAACTGCTGAAGGCGCAAAACCCTCATATCCTCATGCTCTCGCCGCCGCTGAACATGAGCGAAAAATGGTTCGCGCCGCACGTCGCCTATACGATGGCGAAATACGGTATGAGCTATGCGTGCTCGGCATGGCGGGCGAGKTTCGCGGCCGC